>DATHEP010000228.1:0-2998 GCA_035318525.1 Conexibacter sp. | reverse complement strand
GTGCAGCGCCGCCGCGTCCTCGCAGACGTGCGCGAGCACGTCCGCCCGCGGCTGCCCCTCGTCGTCGGCGACGATCGAGGAGCCCAGCTTGATGACGACCGTGGACATGGCGGACGAGAGCTTACGCCGCCTCCCGTGGGCCAGCTTGGAGCGCCCTCCGGCACTCTGCCGATCGTCGATTGGGCTACGCCTGTCGTTGGCGTCGAGCCATGCTCGCGACAGCTTGCAAATGGTCCGAGAGGTTCGTGAACCGGATCGCTCCAGCAGAGTCGCGAGCGCCGAGCTTCCCGAACAACTCGTCGGCGAAGGATGGCGAGACCGCCCTGACCCCAGCAAAGTCCAATGTCAAAACATCACCCTTCGCGATCGCCTCCTCCACAACCTTCGTCACCCTCGCGGCCATGGGACGCCCGGTAAGGACCGGCCCCAGGGACTCCGCGATGCGCATGGTGGCGTCAGATTTCGTCGGCATTTTTCTTGGCCTGGGCGATCGCGTCGTCCAACAGTTGGTAAGCCGCTCTGAAATCGAGCGGTCGCTCAGTATCGAGCCGCATCCCTACGAGCGTACCTGGGAGACTCGCGGAGACAAGCCTCTCGGAGGTTTTCGCGCCTCGAATCACATGTCCTCTGCCTGACCGTACGAGCAGCCGCCCTCTGTTCAAGGCGAGCAGGAGCTGTGCGTACGTGAGGCCATAACCTGAGTTGCGCTCGGGAGTCGACGTGGCGGTGGCTCTGAGCGCCACCCGGATTGCGGCGAGATCGTCGGTCGCGAGCGGTGCAAGCGTCGGGTTGTGCTGAACGCTCTTAGTGATCCCTACGCCAAGATCGACGATTCCGATCTCGATCTCGTTCCGGCTCGGGAGCCACTGCACCGCAGCGAAGCCTCCAAGCGCCGTGTCGGCGTGGTAGCCGACGTTGTCCGTGAGCTCTCCCAACGCGAACTCAAGCGAGGTGTGAGCCGCCTCGTCGGTCTGGATGAGCTCCTCAACCGCATCCAGAATGTCGTGGGTGACGCTGCGAAGCGCATCTCCCCAATCAGGCGCGTCAGCGTCGGATGGAAAATGCTTGCACTCGCGCATCCCGGCAACATCCGCCTTCTCGACGTAATCGGGCCAATCTGGCGCCTCGAGGAGGCGCTTGTAGAAGTCGATGCGATGCAGATATGTCGCGATCCCAGGAGCGTCCGGTGGAACGATGGAGCCGCCCTCCGCAGTCAGACGGCGTTGACGCAAGCGATGAAGCGTGGCTACGAGCAGGGCCAAAGCGCACGGCCCGATGAACGTCATCTTGCTCAAATCCACGGTCACGACCGCACGCGTGTTGGTGCGATCGAGGCCGAAGAGCGGCTGGAGGTCGCCGATCAGCCGATTGATCTGGCCGAAGTAGTAGCCACCAGACAGGTTCAAATCGACTTTGGCCAGCGGAGTCGTCAACGCCCGGGAGCCTAGCTCGTCGCCCACGCCCTACGACGGGTCCAGCTCGAACTCGACGCCGCCGATCTCGACGTCGTCGCCCGGCTCGAAGCCGGCGTCCTCGAGCGCCTGGATCACGCCGATGCGCTTGAGGCGGCGCTCCAGGTGGGCCATCGCCTCCTCGTTGTCGACGTCGTAGCGCAGCACGAGGCGGTCGACGCCGTGGCCGACGACGCGGAAGCGGCCCTCGTCGAGCTGCTCGATCGCGAAGCCGCGGTCCGTACCCGGCCGGAAGACCTGGTGCTCCGCGAGGCCCTCGACCTGCGGCGCCTCGACCGGCGGCGTGAGCGGGACGTGCTTCAGGAGCGCGCGGCGCAGCTCGTCGAGCCCTGCGCCCGTTGCGCTGGACGTCAGCAGCACGGGCACCTCGTCTCCCAGCCGCCCGCGCCACGCGGCGGCGGCCTCGGCGGCCGCCTCGGCCGTCACGAGGTCGACCTTCGAGAGCGCGAGCACGCGCGGCAGGGCGGCGAGGCGGGGGTCGTGGGCGCCGAGCTCTACCTCAATCGTCGCGTGGTTGGCGACCGGGTCGCTCCCGTCCACCGGGGCGAGATCCAGGACGTGCACGAGCAGGCGCGTGCGCTCGACGTGCGCGAGGAAGTCGTGGCCGAGGCCGGCGCCCTCGCTGGCGCCCTCGATCAGGCCGGGGATGTCGGCGATCACGAGCTGGCGGTCGTCGGCGTCGATCGTGCCGAGCACCGGCTCAAGCGTCGTGAAGGGGTAGTCGGCGATCTTGGGCTGCGCACGGGTGAGACGGGAGAGGAGCGAGGACTTGCCGGCGTTCGGCAGCCCCACGAGGCCGACGTCGGCCAGCAGCTTGAGGTGCAGCTCGATCCAGCCGTCCTCGCCCGGCAGCCCGCGCTCGGCGAAGCGCGGCGCCTGGCGGGTCGGCGTGGTGAAGTGCTTGTTGCCCCGGCCGCCCGAGCCGCCTCTCGCCACTGTCGCCCGCTGACCGGGCGTGACGAGGTCGTGGCGCGTGCCGTTTTCCAGCTCGGCGACGGTGCCCGGCGGCACGTGCACCTCGAGCACCTCGCCCTCCGCGCCGAAGCGCAGCGCGCCTCTGCCGTGGCCGCCGCGTCTGGCCTTGAAGTGCGCGGTGCGGCGGAAGAACTGCAGGTCGCGCAGCGAGTCGTCGCAGACGAGCACGACGTCGCCGCCGCGCGCCCCGTCGCCGCCGTCCGGCCCCCCCTTGGGCACGCGCGACTCGCGCCGGAACGACATGCAGCCGTCGCCGCCGCCGCCGGCCTGGACATGGATGCGGGCTCTGTCGGACAGCATCGGCATCGCATCGTGACAGTCGGTCTCGACCGTCGATGCGCGCGGCAGCGCTTTCTAAGACTTTCTAAAGGTTCTTTTAGAAAACAAGACCGATCTGGATATTTCTAAAGTTCGACGACTGCCCGTTAGAAAATGCGAGAATCGCGTCGGTGAACAAGCGCGAGAACCCCTACACCCCCGGCGCCGGACGCAAGCCCGCAACGCTCGCGGGCCGCGACGGAGAGCTGGACGGGTTCCAAGTCCTGGTCGAG
>DATHEP010000227.1:0-6638 GCA_035318525.1 Conexibacter sp. | reverse complement strand
GCTCGGCGTCGAGCGCAGCGGCTACTACGCGCACCGCCGCGAGCAGTTCTTCTTCGACTACGTCAGAGACGAGCTGATCAGACGCTACGGCAGGCGCGTCGTCAAGCAGGGCGGGCTGAAGGTCTACACGACGATCAACCTGGAGTTCCAGGAGCTGGCGCGCCAGGCGATCATGGACCACGTCGGCTACGAAGGCGCCCCGTCCGCAGCGCTCGCGACGGTCGACCCCGCGAACGGCCACATCCTCGCGATGGCCTCCTCGGCGACCTACGGCGAGACGATCTTCAACTACGCCACGCAGTCGCACCGCCAGCCGGGATCGACGTTCAAGGTGATCGACCTGATGGCCGCCGTACGCGAGGGGATCGACCCCGACTCGACCTACTACACGTCGAGACACCTGTCGCCGGGCTGGCTGCCGCACGAGCCCACGTGGGAGGTCCAGACCGACAGCCGCTCCTACGGCGGCTCGATCAGCCTCGCGAACGCGATCCCCGCCTCCGACAACACCGTCTTCGCGCAGCTCTCGGCCGACATCGGCCCCGACACGATCCGCCAGGCGGCGTACGACATGGGCATCACCTCGCACCTCGACGCGTACTACGCGGAGTCGATCGGCGGCCTCAGATACGGCGTCGCGCCGCTGGAGATGGCGAACGCCTTCGCCACGGTCTCCAACGGCGGTTGGCGCAACACGGCGACGGCGCTCGTGCGGGTGGTCCACCCGAACGGCCGCGTCGACCTCATCAGACCGAGACGCCGCAAGGAGTTCACCGACGGCATGACGGCGAAGGTGATCGGCCCGATGGAGCAGGTCCTGATCGGCGGCACCGCGGCCGGCTACGGCATCGGCTGCCCGGCCGGCGGCAAGACGGGCACGACGTCCAACAACACCGACGTGTGGTTCGTCGGCACGACGCCGAGACTCTCGACGGCTGTCTGGGTCGGCTTCCCGGACGACACCCGCACGCTCGGCTCCAGCACCTTCGGCGCGACGATCCCGGCGCCGATCTGGAACCAGTTCATGAACGTCGCGAAGGGCGACTACTGCGGCGACTGGCCGGAGCCGAGAGAGCCGTTCGAGGGCTCCGCCTTCACCGGCACGTACGCCGGCAGCTCCGGCGGGTCGGGCGGCGACGAGGACTACTACGACGACGGGACCGACACGGGCGACGAGGACGGCGACGGGGCCGACGACAGACAGCCCGACGGCACGGTCGACGGCGGCTACGACCCCGACGCGTACGCGCGCCCGCCGCAGGAGACGCCGCCGCCGGCCGGCGGCGGAGGCGGAGGCGGAGGTGGAGGCGGAAACACCGGTCGGTCGCCGCCGCCGCCGAGCGAGGGCGGCGGGGCCGCGGCGCCCACCGGCTGAGGCCCATCCGCGCGGGTCGCCCCGACGCTGGTACGGTTCCCGGCGTGCCAAAGGAAGAGAAAGTCGAGCTTGAGGGCGAGGTGATCGAGGCCCTCCCGAACGCGATGTTCCGCGTGAGACTCGACAACGACCACGTCGTCCTCGGCCATGTCGCCGGCAAGATGCGCCGCTTCCGCATCCGCATCCTCCCCGGCGACCGCGTGCGCTGCGAGCTGTCGCCCTACGACCTCGACCGCGCCCGCATCGTCTACCGACATCGCTAGCCGTTCATGCGCGAGCTCGCGCTGATCGAGGCGCTCGAGCACGTGCTCGCCCACGACGATCCGCGCGTCGTGCGCTGGCTCGGCGACGACGCGGCGGTCGTGCGAGCAGCGGGCGCCTACGCCGTCACCTCCGTCGACACGATGGTCGAGGGGGTGCACTTCCCCGCGCTCCCGCGCAACGCGAGCGGCGCGGCCACCGCCGCGCGGCCGCCGACATCGCTGAACGCGCACCCGTGCACGCTCGCCGACGCCGGGCACCGCGCGCTCGCGGGCGCTCTGTCGGACCTGGCGGCGATGGGCGCCGCGCCTGGCGAGGCCTACATCGCGCTCGTGCTGCCCACCGGCCTCGCGCAGGATGACGTGCTCGAGCTGTTCGGCGCCGCGCAGGCGATCGCGACGCACACGGGCGTCACGATCGCGGGCGGCGACGTCGCGCGCGGCCCGGCGCTCGTGATCGCGGTGACGGTCGTCGGCTGGGCCGACGACGCCGGCGCGCTCGTCGGCCGCGACGGCGGGCGGGCGGGCGACCTCGTCGGCGTGACGGGCACGCTCGGCGACGCCGGCGCCGGCCTCGCGATCGTCGAAGGGCGCGCGAGCGGGATGCCGCAGCTCGCGCAGCGCTACCTGCGGCCTCTGCCGCGCCTCGCCGAGGGCCGCGCGCTCGCAGCGGCGGGCGCGCACGCGATGATCGACCTGTCGGACGGGCTCGCGACCGACGCGCGCCACCTCGCGCGCCGCAGCGGCGTGCGGATCGCGATCGAGCTCGAGCGGCTGCCGATCGCCCCGGGGGTCGAGGACGTCGCACGCGCGCTCGGCCGTGACCCGGCCGCGTTCGCGGCGACCGCCGGCGAGGACTACGAGCTGTGCGTGTGCGTCCCGCCGGACGCACAGCGCGCCGCCGAGGCGGCGGCGCCGATCACCTGGATCGGGACGGTCGAGCAGGGCGAGCCGGAGCTCGACCTCGGCCCGCGCGGCGCTGCGCTGCGCGGCTTCGAGCACGAGCTGTAGCCCGCGGCGCTCGGCCACGGGCGGCGCGGGCTACGTCCCGCCGCGCACTACGCCGTCAGCTGGATCTCGCTGAGGGCGGCGTCGCCAAGCAGCGCGCGTACGTCGGCCCGCCGCAGCGCTCCGTGCACCGCGAGCATGCGCGTCACGAAGGCCTCTGCGACGGCGTCGACGTCAACGTCGTACGCGGCACGCTCGATCTGCGCTTTGAGCTCGGTGATCTTCACTGTCTTCTTGTGGTCGTCCATGATTCCCTGCCACGACATTCCCGGACTGGTCGGACGGCACGGATCGCGAACCCGCATTCGCAATTGAGACCGTGCCCGTTGTCGCAATCGATATCGGAGCTTGCCCACATGAGGGTGAGCACAATCCCGCAACATCGGACGTCCGGCTACCCGGACGCCGCGCGTTCCCGCTCGTTGCGGGAACCGGCCGCCTGCACGGCGGCCCCGCGCGGCTCCGTGCGCTCCAGCCGCGCGAACACGATGATCCGCTCGGCCGCGCTGTAGAGCGGGTGGCAGGCGGACAGCACGAGGCGGTCATAGCCGACGTCTCTCGTGACCCACACAGCGCTCGGCGGCACGATCTTCGTCCCCTGCACCGCGTACGTGAAGCGTCCATATGGCATCGCCACGACAACACGGTCGCCGCGTCTCAGCTCGTCCACGTTGCGGAAGGGCGCACCGTAGGTGGTGCGATGCCCGGCGATCGCGACCGTGCCGCGCAGGCCCGGGAAGGTGGTGTCCGGGTAATGGCCCGGGCCCTTGCGCAGGGTCGCGGCGTCGGTGCCCTGCACGACGACGAAGTCGGCGTCGATGCGCGGGATCTCGATGCGCCCGATCGGCTCGCCCTCCTCGGCGTCGCTGCGCGCCGCGCGCGCGAGGAAGGCGACGCGGCGTCTCTGCGAGGGCAGCGCGGCGAGCGCCCGTCTCTGGACCGGGGTCGGCGCGGCCTGCTCGATCTCCTCCAGCTGGCCGGCGAGCTTGTCCTGCTGGATCCGCGCCATCAACGCGGACACGGGCTCCTGCCAGGCGAGCGTGATGCCGGCGTCCGCGATCAGCAGTAGCCCCGCCACGATCAGGACCGTCGAGAACGCTCGCAGCGCGCGCTTCATCGCAGGAGTATTGCGCCGCGCGGGCAGTTTCCCCTTCCCGAGCGGCGACGCGTTGCCGCGGTCATCGCCGCAGCGCCGACTCGGTCCCACCGAGCGAGCCGGGGCCCGCGTACGTCGCCGGGCCGCGCACGGTGATCGGCGCGCCCCCGCCGTCACCCGGGCCGGTGGGATGAGTCGCCCGCAGGACGACGACGAGCGCGGCGGCGGCGCAGCCCAGCACGACGCACCACAGGAGCGTCGCGAGCAGCGGGATCGCGCCGCCCGCCACGAGCAGCATCCCCATCCACGCGAGCTCGAGCGGGTCGAGCCCGAACTGGCGCGCATACGCGTACGCGACGAGCAGCGGCGGCATCAATCCGACCGCGTAGAGCGCCAGCGCGAGCGGGCGCCTCAGGTGCGTCTCCGGCGCCATCGCCAGCAGCCACAGGTGCAGCGCCGGCACGAGCAGCAGGCTGGCGTACGGGTTCGCGAGCCACACGACGAACGCGGCGACGCACAGCACGAGCACGATCGCCGCGGCCGCTCCGCCCCCGCCCGGATCGCCTTGCACGCCGACGAACCGCAGCAGCGGCGGCCGCAGCGCGAACCACGCGAGTGCGAGCACGACCAGGACGCTCGCGACCACGGCGCCGTTCGGCGCCGACGCGGCGCCGACCAGCGGTCCGTCCGGCGCAGCGTCGATCAGCCCGACGCGATACAGGCCGATCGCGAGCAGCGCCGCGAGCGCGAACGGCAGCACGCTCACGCCGAGCCAGCGCAGCCACATCGCGACGCGCTCGCGCCGTCGCCGCACGCGCGCGAACGCGTCGATCGCCGCAAGCAGCACCGGCAGCACGAGCACGGCCGCGAGCAACCGCACCGACCACGCCGGCAGCACCTTGCGCTCCAGCACGACGTACGGCTCGCTGGCCGGCATCTCGTCGCCGGCGTCGAGCGCGCCGACGCTGTGCAGCGCCGCCCGTCCGAACGCCGTCAGGCGCTCCGCCGAGACAGGGGCGTCGGCGGCCGGCGCGCGTTCGCCGCCGGCCGACAGCAGCACCGCGCCGATGCCGCGCGCGTCGAACGGTCCCTGCTCGCCGAGCGTGAGCGGCAAGGCGAGGCGAGCGAGCTGGACGCCGGGGCGGATCGCCCCCGAGCGCACGCCGACCTCGGCGGCGACGGCGGCCTCGACGGTGCGCCGCAGCTCGAGCGGCGCGATCGCCGCCGACTCCGACCACGGCACGACGAGCGGTCGGTCCGTGCGCGTGCCGGCGAGATCGCCCAGCACGAGCACCGCGTCGATCCGGTCCCCGCCCGCCCCTTCGGCCAGCTCCCGCGCGGCGGCGAGCCCGGCGCTGCCGCCGCTCGTCGAGGCGAGCACGAGCGTGCGGCCGAGCGTGCGGCCGCCGAGCACGCGCGCCAGCTCGAGCAGCGCTGCCGTGCCGGACAGCTCGGCGCGCGCCTCGCGCCCGAGCGCGTCGCGGTGGGCGAGCACGAGGATCCGGCGGCTCGAGAAGCCGGCACGCTCGCCGACGACGGTCGTCAGCTCGCGCCGACCGTCGACCGTCTCGGCCTCGAAGCGCCGCGTGCCGACGCGGAAGCCGTTCGCCCGCAGCGTCTGCTCCACGCGCGCGGCGACGAGCTCGTCGCCGGCCGAGCCCGGACGCCGCAGCGGCGCCTCCGCCGCGAGCCGGTCGAGCTGGCGGAAGGCGGCGACGCCGTCGAAGGCATCCGCCGCGAGCGACGTGGTCAACGGGCGCGGCTGCTCCTGCAGCGAGAAGCCGACGAGGACGAGCGCGAACAGAATCGGGAGGCAGGCCGCCCGGTAGATCCGCGGATCGAGCACATCGGCAGCGTATCCGGGCGGGCCGCCATCGCCCGATCCAGGCGCACCGCGTCGAATTTGCTTGGTACGTCCGCGTTCAGCGGACTACCCTTCACCCAACGTCATGGCGGAGCGATCTACGCGCATCCTGCTGGTAGACGACGAGCAGTCGATTCAGACGCTCCTCTCCTATCCCTTGCAGAAGGACGGCTACGAGGTCGTCCAGGCAGCTGACGGGCGCGAGGCGCTCGCCCGCTTCGACGAGCGCCCGTTCGACCTCGTCGTGCTCGACGTGATGCTCCCGAAGCTCGACGGACTCGAGGTCTGCCGCCGGCTGCGCAGCCGCAGCGCGGTGCCGATCATCATGCTGACGGCCAAGTCGGAGGAGATCGACAAGGTCGTCGGGCTCGAGATCGGCGCCGACGACTACATCACCAAGCCGTTCTCGATGCGCGAGTTCCGCAGCCGTGTGAAGGCCGCGCTGCGCCGCTCCGAGCTGTCGCGCGCGGCCGACAACGACGGCAGCGCGATCGAGCACCACGAGCTGCGCATCGACCCCGACAAGCGGTCCGTCCTGCTCGAAGGCGAGCCGATCGCGACGACCTTCGTCGAGTTCGAGATCCTGCTGACGCTCGCGCGCAGCCCCGGCCGCGTCTTCACGCGCGACATGCTGCTCGCGCGCGTGTGGGGCGACTCCGCCTACCGCGACCCGCGCACGATCGACGTGCACATCCGCCACCTGCGCGAGAAGCTCGAGCACGACCCCAAGGAACCCCGGTACCTGTTCACGGTGCGCGGCGTCGGCTACCGCTTCCGCGACACGGACGAGTGACCGGGGCCCACCCCGGGTCGGTCGCCACGCTCCGATGCGCTCGCTTCGAAACCGCTTGGCGTTCCTCTTCTTCGCGATCACGGGCGCGGCGATCGGCGTCCTCTACCTCTACATCGCGCCGCAGCTGGAGTCCCGGCTGCGCGACGAGAAGGTCACCCAGCTGCGCGACGGCGCGCAGGCGACCGTCAGATCGCTCGACCGCGTCGCCGGCACCGGCGTCAACGCGAGACTGATAGCCCCGA
>DATHEP010000226.1:0-5928 GCA_035318525.1 Conexibacter sp. | reverse complement strand
GAGCAGCGGCTTGAGCGTCTTCGCGTAGTGCCGCACCTCCTTCTCGGTCAACGGCGAGAAGCCCCAGTTTCTCTCCCAGGCGGCGTTGTAGACCTCGAGGAAGCGGTCGATCTCGGCGTAGATGTCCTTCTTGCGCATCGGCCGCACCGTGATCCCGTGCTTCGACTCGACCTGCTCGGCCATTCTCCAGATCGCCGGATGGACTCTGTCGCGCCCCTGGATCGTCAGCTCCCACATGAGCGTGTCCATCGCCTTCGTCATGCCCGCGCCCTCAAGCAGCGCCGGGTAGTGCCGCGGCGTCCAGTTCGTGAGGATGATCGGCGGGCGCTCGAAGCCCTCGACGAGCACGCCGCACTCGTCGTTCATCGTGAAGTCCATCGGCCCGACCATGCGGTCGCGGCCGCGCGCGCGCAGCCACGTCTCGGCGGCGCTCAGCAGCGCCGCGGCCGCCTCCGGGTCCTCCTCGCACTCGAAGAAGCCGAACAGCCCCCAGTCGTTGTCCTGGAACTCGTTCAGGATGCGGTCGACCTGTGCGGTGATGCGCCCGACCGCGCGACCGTCGCGCCAGGCGAGGAAGTACTCCGCCTCGCCGTGCTCGAACCACGGGTTCTTGCGTCTGTCGAGAAACTGGCGGCGCTCGAACACGAGCGGCGGCACCCAGTTCGGCTCGTTACGATAGAGCCGCCAGGGCAGCTTGATGAAGGTCGTGAGGTCGCGCTTGGAGGCGACCGGCCGGACGTCGAGACCCATTCGCGGCGACACTATATGCCCACCACGGTCGACGTCTTCAGCAAGGCCCGCACGCACGAGCGCGTCGCGCAGCTCCAGGCTGCCCGCGAGCTCGACGCGGTCCCCTACTTCCGCCGGCTGGAGTCGGTCACCGCGCCCGTCGTGGAGATGGAGGGCGCGCGCCGCATCATGCTCGGCTCCAACAACTATCTCGGTCTGACCGCCGACCCGCGCGTGATCGAGGCCGCGCACGACGCGATTCGCCGATATGGCACCGGCGTGACCGGCTCGCGCCTGCTGAACGGCACGCTCGACCTGCACCTCGAGCTGGAGGCGGAGCTGGCCGACTGGCTCGGCACCGAGGACGCGCTCGTCTTCTCGACCGGCCACCAGGCGAACCTCGGTGCGATCGGGACGATCCTCGGTCCGGAGGACACCGTCGTCGTCGACTCCGGCGACCACGCGTCGATCCTCGACGGCGTGCTGCTGTCGCGCGCGAAGATGCGCGCCTTCCGCCACAACCGGCTCGACCTGCTCGAGAAGCGCCTGCAGCAGGCGGAGACCGACGGCGGCGGGATCCTCGTCGTCGTCGACGGCGTCTTCTCGATGGAGGGCGACGTCGCGCCGCTGCCGGAGATCGCCGACCTCGCCGACCGCTTCGGCGCGCGGCTGATGGTCGACGAGGCGCACGGGCTCGGCGTGCTCGGCGCGCGCGGCGCCGGCGCGAGCGAGCTGCTCGAGGTCGAGGACCGCGTCGACCTGCGGATGGCGACGTTCTCGAAGTCGCTCGCCTCCTGCGGCGGCGTGATCGCCGGCCCCGCCGACGTGATCGACTTCCTGCGGATCCAGTCGCGGCCGTTCCTGTTCACGGCCTCCGGCGTGCCGGCCGCCGTCGGCGCCGCGCTCGCGGCGACGCGCATCTGCCGCTCGGACGAGGGGCGCGAGCTGTTCGCGCGCGTGCTCGAGAACGGCGAGTACCTCAACGCGGGCCTGCGCGACCTCGGCTTCCACGTCGTCGACCCGGTCGCGCTGCCGGACGGGACGCGCGTCGCGACGCCGATCGTGCCCGTGCTCGTCGCCGACGACTGGAAGGCCGCGCTGCTGTGGAAGGCCCTCTACGAGGCCGGCGTCTACGTCAACGTCGCGCTCCACCCGGCGGTCCCGCCCGGCGGCGCGCTGCTGCGCACGAGCGTGATGGCGACGCACGAGCGGGCGACGCTCGACGAGGCGCTCGCCGCCTTCGGCGCGATCAAGCGCGCCTTCGAGGCGGAGCACGGACCGCTGCCGTCGATGGGCTGACAGCACCTGACGCACCGGCAATCTGTGTTGCCAGGAAAAGGCCGCTCCTAGCGCAGCTTGCGACGGTTCGGGTTTGACCCGCGACCCGCCGCTCGCATAGCTTCTTCCCAGTCGCCGGATCGACTCGTCTCAGGCAGAGGCACCTCCAGCCGCAGCCAGGGAGTGAGACCGAGGATCGACGCCGACGGCTCCCCCCAGGCGCCCGGGCACCCCGCCCGGCGCGCTCCACCACGGCCTATCTCACGGAGGCAGGAGAAAGAGTGCAGATGGACGGGTTGCCGACGATGTCCCCCGGGCCGCAGCACCTGCAGGCCCTTCAGCGTGCAAACCGCGTGCGCCTCGCGCGCGCCGAGCTCAAGCGCAGGATCGCCGATGGCGAGCTGACTGCCGCGGAGGTGATCCTCGATTCCCCCTGGGAGGCGTCGAGCATGGCCATCGGCGACGTGCTGATGAGCCAACGGCGCTGGGGCGGAACGCGCTGCCGCAAGTTCCTCGCGATGTTCCGCATCACCGAGACGAAGACGATCGGGTCGTTTACCGAGCGCCAGCGTCACGCGCTCGCGGCACAACTCGATGCGCATGCGACGATCGAGCAGGTGTCGACGATCGAGCACGCCCGCCGCCGCGACGTCGCGGCGGCGCTGGTCACCGCCTAGCCGCTTCGGGCCGCCACGCGCGGGACGGGTCAGAAGCCTGGACCGCGCGTGGCGATCTCGACGATGTGCCCGTCGGGATCGCGCACGTAGAGCGAGCGGAACGCGCCGCGGTCCAGCACCTCGCTGCACTCCACCTCTCTGTCGCGCAGGTAGTCGCGCCACGCGAGCTGCTCGTCGGCCGACTCGACCGCGAACGCGACGTGATGCACCGAGCCGGCGCCGGTGACGCCCTGCTCCATCTGCGGGTACTCGAGGAACGTGATCAGCGTCCCCGGTCTCCCCTCGGCGTCGCCGAACCAGAAGTGGCGCGTGCCCGGGTCGTCGTCGTTGACACCCTGCTCGACGAGCGCGAGGCCGAGCACGTCGCGGTAGAAGGTGGTCGTGCGATCGAGGTCACGACAGATCGCGGTGACGTGGTGCAGGCCGGTGAGGCGCATGCGGCGGGGCTCGTCGTTCATGAGCGGCAGGATAAGCGTTGCTGCGGGCGGGTCCTGTCCGCTCCGGGCGCGCGCATACCCGCCTTCGGCGGGCGCACGTGCGTCCTCACGGCCACCCGCCCGATCAGCGTTGGCTAGCGCACGCGCATGCCGAGTCCGCCGGAGCGGTGCTTGAAGAGCTGGCGGAAGGCGAGGATGGCGGTCACGAGGACGAAGAGAACGACCGGGATCAACACCGTGCGGTTCGTCCCTGTGAACGCGAGCAGCGTGAGCGTCACGACGGTCAGCACGCCGGAGAGGATCAGCGTGTGCGAGCGGTAGCCGGCCAGGTGCTCGCGGATCGCGACCTCGAGGCCGGCCACTGAGCCGAGCAGCATCGCGACGGTGAGCAGCACGCCGCCGAGCCGCCCGCCCGTGACGAGCCCGACGACGCCGCAGACGATCGCCGCCAGCGCGGCCAGCTCGACGAGCGGGAACGCGCCCCACGGCGGCAGCGGCGCGTCGTCGCGGCGGGAACGGCTGACCGGCGCGGCGGTGGCGCGTACCGACTCGCGCGGCGGCGCGCTCGCGCGCTGGCGACTGCGACGGCCCATCTGCGAATCGTCCTCGGCTGGGTCAGGGCCGGCTCAGCGGCCCTCGGCTAGGGGGCATCCGGAGGACAGCTTGACGTGCCACCAGCCCATCAGCATGCCGATCAGGCCGAGGCGCGGGCGGGCCTCCCAGGTACCGCAGCCGGGCTCGCCCACGTCGGCGGCGCTGATCCGCACGTAGCGGTGTCTGGCGGGGTCGCGCAGCATCCGCTCGAGCAGCTCGCGGTTGCGCGCCTCGCGCTCGGCGCGCGTGGCGAGCGCCTCGCGCACCGCGTGCAGGCGCTCGGCGAGGTCGTCGCGGATGCGCTCCAGCTCGCCGATGCCGAGCAGGCGCGGGCCGCCGCGGCTGCCGATCGCCCATGCGATCTCGTCGCGCGGCGAGGCGTCGACCGCGAGCCGCGCGAGCTGCTGCTCGAGCCGCGCGACCTGGGCGCGCAGCGTGCGTCGCGCGGGGGCCTGAGCGCCGGCGTCGATGTCGAGCGGCGGTGCTGCCTGCGGATGCGCGATCACGACCACGGAGTGCCTCCCTGTCCGGTCAGCCAAACAGCTCCAGCCAGTGTACCCGCGCCGCACCGCTTTCGGTAACGGCTTTCGCGCTCCGGCGATCGCAAGCGACCGCCTCCGCGCGACGCTACTCCGCGAGCACCTCGGCGCACTGCCACAGCGCCTCCTCGACGTGGACTCGCGATACGCCGGCGACGCGCAGCGCGAACAGCAGCAGGCTCGTGCTGTGCCGCGAGGCGGCGTGCTGGGCGGCCGGCTCGCCGAACAGCGGCGCGAGCGGTGCGCGCCCGTCGGCGACGACGATCTGCCCGGCCGGCAGCTCGAGCCCCTCCTCGCCGCCTCCCAGCCGCTCACCCGCGTCCGCGAGGCGCAGCCCGAGCGATCCCTCGACGGTGTCCGCGTCGAGCGCCCACAGCGGCACGCCTGTCTCGACGAGCGCGATCGTCAGCGCGTCCTCGAGCAGCCCGCGCGAGACGAAGCCGCCCTGCACGAGCCGGTCGATCGCGGCCGCCTCGATCGGCGTGCGCGTCGTGTCGGGGTCGAGGCCCACGTGGCGGAAGCAGACGCGATAGGCGTGCGGCACCGGGCGCTGGCGCAGCGCGAGCGCGTCGGCGCCACGGAAGCGCGTCGACAGCACGTCGAGGTGCTCGCGCACGCCGTCCGGGCTGCGACCTGCGCGCGGCGCGGGCAGCGCGAGCGTGACGATCCCCAGGCCCGGAAGCTCCTCGCGCAGCTCGGCGGCGACGCCGCCCTCGCGCGGAGCGGGCGCCGCGCTCACGGGCGCGCCTCCGAGGTCGTCGCGGACGCGGGCGGCGTCCGCTCCAGCTCGCGCACGCTGCGCTCCAGCGCCTGCGGGGTCGTCGCCTGCTCGCCGATGTCGGTGCGCAGGACCACGCCTCCGCGGCGTGCGAGCACGACGGTCGGGCAGACGGCGACGCCGTAGATGTTCGCGACTGCGCCGTCGCGGTCCTGCGCGAGCGGAAGCTCCCACCCGTGCTCGCGCACGAGCTCGCGCAGCTCGCCGCGGTCGCCGCGGATCGCGACGGCGGCGAAGCCCACGTCGGGATGGCGCGAGGCGACCTCCTCCAGCGTGTCGAGCGCCTCGACGCAGCGGTCGGCGCTCTCCGTCAGGAACGCCAGCACGACTGGACCGCGGCGCGTGAGCGTGCAGCTGTTGAGGGCCCGCGGGTCGGTCACCTCGCAGGCGGGGCGCGCACCCGCCGCGCCCTGGCCCTCCTGCCTAGCGACGTTCGCGTCGCCCTCCAGGTCGCTCGTCACGAGCGGTGCGGCGAACGGCGGCATCCGCGCGCCCGCTGCGAGGCCACGCGAGCTCGTGCCCGGCGTCGTGACGCTGTTGTAGGTGATGTAGACGAGGATCGCGAGCCCCGCCGCGACGGCGATCCAGCTCGCGCCCCAGCCTCTCACGCGATCGGTGACCCTGTCCGGCCGCCCGCGGTGGGACGCCGTCGTGCCGGCCGGCGGCCACGTCGCAGGCGCGCGAGCAGCCGCCGCGGCGCACCGCGCTCGACCAGCACGAGCACCGAGGGCAGCACGATCAGCACGCCCAGCAGCGAGACGGTCAGGTCCACGACCGTCACGATGCCGAAGTCGCGCAGCATGCGGAAGTCCGAGACGGCCAGCACGCCGAAGCCGGCGATCGCGGTCACGCCCGATGCGAGCACGGCGCGCCCGGTCGAGCGGTAGGTGCGCGCG
>DATHEP010000225.1:0-2585 GCA_035318525.1 Conexibacter sp. | reverse complement strand
CGGCTCGGCCTCGTGAGCGTCGTCAAGACCTCGGGCGGCAAGGGCCTGCAGGTCTACGTCCCACTCGGCGACGGCGTCGTGTCCTACAGACGCACGAAGCCGTTCGCGCGCCAGGTCGCGGCGCTGCTCGAGCAGCGCCTGCCCGACCTCGTCGTCTCGCGCATGACGAAGCGACTGCGCGCGGGCAAGGTGCTTGTCGACTGGAGCCAGAACGACGAGCACAAGACGACGGTCGCCGCCTACTCCGTGCGCGCCCGCCCGCGGCCGACCGTCTCCACGCCGCTCGCGTGGGACGAGCTGCGCGAGGCGCACGCGGCCGGGGAGGAGCAGCGGCTCGCGTTCGACCCGACGGCGGTGCTCGCGCGCGTCGCCGAGCACGGCGACCTGCTCGCGCCGCTGTTGAGCGTGCGGCAGGAGCTGCCTGCGCTGTAGCCTTCGCCGCCGCCATGGATCCCGTGACCCTTCGCAACCGCCTGCTCGTCGCCACCGGCATGTGGCGCGAGGTCACCGGCGAGGCGCTGCCGAGACTGCCGCCCGGCTCGCCCGAGGAGCAGGTCGAGACGTTCGAGCTGCTGCTCGTCGATCGCCTGTGGGAGGCGGCGACGCCCGACAACGCGCGCGAGATCGCCGACCGCACCTGGGACCTCGTCCACGACCGCCCCGAGGGCGACGCCGTGCGGCTGCGCGTGGTCGCCTGCCACGAGGCGCTCGCGCGCATGTCGCGCCTGGGCGACTGAGCGTCCGCTTCGCTCGCCCGTCGCGCCGCGGTGGGCAGGGGTGGCAGCCCGCTGTGGCTCCTGCTACGTTCTCCCGCGTAAGGCCGGGGGGACACCCGGCAGAAAGCAGTGCGACGTACGCGGGACCGTTGCCACAAGCATCCTCCGCGCATGCAGCACACCAGTAGTGGAGGGCACACGTGCCAACCGGAACCGTGAAGTGGTTCAGCGACGAGAAGGGCTTCGGCTTCATCACGCCTGACGAGGGCAGCCGCGACCTGTTCGTCCATCACACCGGCATCAACTCCGACGGCTACCGCTCGCTTGCCGAGGGCTCGAAGGTGAGCTACGAGGAGGAGCAGGGCGACAAGGGCCCGAAGGCCGTCAACGTCTCGGCCATCTAGGGAACCACTTGAGCGCGGGCGTCGGCCCGCGGTCGCACTTCGAAGGCCTCCGCAAGGGGGCCTTCCGTGTCTCCGGGACCGCCTCGCTCGCCCGGCTCCGGCCCGCTCGCGTCGGTGTAGGATCGATGCAAGGCCACGAGGGGGAGTCGGGTCGGGAACGTGGACAAGACGGTCGAGCAGCGCGAGCGCGTCGTTGTGCGCTTCGCCGGGGACTCCGGCGACGGCATGCAGCTTGTCGGTGGACGCTTCACCGACGCTACGGCCCTGCTCGGCAACGACCTCGCGACGCTGCCGGACTTCCCCGCCGAGATCCGTGCGCCCGCCGGCACGATCCCCGGCGTCTCCGCCTTCCAGATCCACTTCGCCTCGCGCGACATCCTGACGCCGGGCGACACGCCGAACGTGCTCGTCGCGATGAACCCGGCGGCGCTGAAGGCGAACCTCGCCTCGCTCGAGCGCGGCGCGACGATCATCGCCAACGAGGACGCGTTCACGACGCGCAACCTCGACAAGGCCGACTACGCGGCGAACCCGCTCGAGGACGGCTCGCTCGACGACTTCCGCGTCCACCGCGTGCCGATGACGACGCTCACGACGCGCGCCGCCGAAGCGCTCGAAGGCGTCACGACGCGTGACGCCGGGCGTGCCAAGAACCTCTTCGCGCTCGGGTTGCTGTCGTGGCTCTACGGCCGCCCGACCGACGTGACGGAGCGCTGGATCGAGGCGAAGTTCGCCGCCAAGCCAGCCGCGCGCGCTGCCAACCTGGCCGCCTTCCGCACCGGCTGGAGCTTCGGCGAGACGACCGAGCTGCTCGACGTGCAGTACCGCGTCGCGCCCGCCACGGACGTCGCGCCCGGCACCTACCGCCAGATCAACGGCACGACCGCGACGGCGCTCGGGTTGATCGCCGCGAGCGTGCGCAGCGGGCTGCCGCTGCTGCTCGCGAGCTATCCGATCACGCCCGCCTCCGAGCTGCTGCACGAGCTCTCGCGCCATGGCGGTTCCGGCGTGCGCACGATCCAGGCGGAGGACGAGATCGCCGCCGCCGGGATGGCGCTCGGCGGCGCCTTCGGCGGCCACCTCGGCGTGACCGCGACGAGCGGGCCGGGGATGGACCTGAAGGCGGAGACGATCGGGCTGGCGGCGATGCTCGAGCTGCCGCTCGTCGTCGTCGACGTGCAGCGAGCCGGCCCCTCGACCGGGATGCCGACGAAGACCGAGCAGTCCGACCTGCTGATGGCGCTGCACGGGCGCCACGGCGAGTCGCCGCTGCCGGTGCTCGCCGCCGCGACGCCGGGCGACTGCTTCGAGACGGCCTTCGAGGCCGCGCGCATCGCGATCGCGTACCGCACGCCGGTGATCCTGCTGAGCGACGGCTTCCTGTCGAACTCGTCGGAGCCGTGGCGGATCCCCGACGCGGCCGCCCTGCCCGAGATCGACCCGGCGCTCGCGATCGGGCGGGTGG
>DATHEP010000224.1:0-5822 GCA_035318525.1 Conexibacter sp. | reverse complement strand
GTCGACCATCCCGCCGACCGCGCACGGGGCGAGCACGTCGAGCCGGCGCGCGAGCAGCTCGTCCGCGCCGGCGACGATCTCGACGCCGAGCGCCGCGGCGCTCCGACAGGGCTCCGCGACCGGGTCGGTGCCGACCACGCGGGCGCCGGCCTCCAGCAGGCGCTCGGCGAGACGGGCGCCAACCTTGCCGAGCCCGATCACGCCCACGACGCGGCCGGTCAGCGCGTCGTCGCCGTCGAGCACGTCGAGCGCGGCGGCCATCGCGCCGAGCACGGTGCGCGCGGTCGACGGCGACGGGTCGCCGCCGAGGCCGCCCCGCCGCGTGGTGCCGACGACGTGGTTCGTGTGCTCGGCGATCAGGTCCATGTCCGCGGTCGTGGTGCCGAGGTCCTCGGCCGTGACGTAGGCGCCGTCCAGCCGCTCCACCTCCCGCGCCAGCGCGCGCAGCCGGGCACCGCGCCGTGCCGTGTCCTCGGTGCCGGTCCCGTCGTCCACCATGACCGCCTTGCCGCCGCCAAGGTCGAGGCCGGCCGCGGACGCCTTGAGCGTCATCGCGCGCGAGAGCCGCAGCGCGTCGTCGAGCGCCTCCGGCAGGCCGCCCTCGTAGCGCCGGATGCGCAGGCCGCCGAGCGCCGGCCCGAGCACGGTCGAGTGGATCGCGATCGCCGCCTGCAAGCCGCAGTCGGCGTCCTGCACGAGCTGGACGCGCTCGTGCTCCCAGGCCAGCGATCGCAGCAGTGCGTCGCCCAAGTCGGTCATCGTGCGTCCTCCTCCTCGGTCGCGAGCAGTCGGTCGCGCAGCTCGGCGCCGCGCGTGCGGAAGCGCTCGACGCCGGCGAGCTTGATCCGCTCGTAGCCGCGCACGAGCTCCGGCAGCGCGGCGATCTCCAGCGCGACCGGGAGCGTGGCGGGCGTGAGCCGCTCGAGCGCGAGATCGACGAGCGCCAGGTACTCGCCCGGCAGCGCGCGCTCGACGCAACGCACCTGCGTGGCGCCGAACGGGTCGAGCGGCGTGCCGCGCAGCACGCGCGCGCGCCGCAGCAGCCGGAACGCCGGCACGAACCAGCGGCCGAGCTTCAGCTTGCGTCTCATGCCCAGCGCGCGCAGCAGCGGCGGGTGCAGGTGGAAGCGGATCTGCGCGTCGCGCGGCAGCTCCGCGAGGCCCTCGAGCTGCAGCCGCGCGACCTCGTACTCGTCCTTGTACGCCGTCAGCTTGTGCAGCCCGCGCGCGACGCCCTCCGCGAGCGCGGTGCTGCCGGGGATCTGCTGGTCCTCGCGCGCGTGCACGCGCGCGAGCGTCTCCGCGTAGCGGGTCGCGGGACGCATGCCGCCCCAGCCGATCAGGTCCGGCACGCGGACCTCCAGCAGCCGGCGCAGCTCGCCCTCGGCCGGCGCGGCGCGGTCGACGAGCCGGCGGGCGCGCGCGTCGAGGTGCGGCACCGAAGGCCGCCCGTCGAGCTCCGCGGTCACGCTGTCGGGGTCGACGACCCACGCGCGGCCCCAGGCGAGCGCCGCGAGGTTGCGCTCGACCGCCACGCCGTTGAGGCGGAACGCCTCCTCCAGCGCGTCGCGCGAGACGGGCAGAAGCCCGCGCTGCAGCGCGGCGCCGAGCACGACGACGTTCGCGGGAATCGCGTCGCCGAGCAGCGTCTCGGCGATCCGGCGCGCGTCGAGCCAGACGTTCTCGCCGGCGCGCGTGGTGGCGTCGATCGCCGCGTGCGCCGCGCCGGCGTCGAGCGCCGGCGCGTCGACGTCGATCGCCTGGCGCCCGGTCGGGGCGACGCTCTCGGACACGATCGCGACCGTGCGCCGCGGGTCGGCGACACGCAGGTTCGCCGGGCCGGCGGCGCCGAGCAGGTCGAGACCGAGCAGCACGTCCGCTGCGGCGCTCGGCACGGTCACGCCGTCGGCGAGCGGCGCGCGCGTGAGGCGAACGTCGGAGACGACCGGGCCCGCCTTCTGCGACAGGCCGGTCTGGTCGAGCCCGCTTGCGTGGCGGCCGTCGAGCAGCGCCGCCATCCCGAGCACCTGGCTGACCATCACGACGCCGGTGCCGCCGACGCCGACCAGGCGCACGCGCACGTCGTCGGCGGTCGCGAGCTGCGGCTCGGGCAGGTCCACCGCGGGCAGGCGCGGGGCGGCGGGGCGGGCGGCGCCGGCGGTCGCGGGCGGGATCACGGTCAGGAACGACGGGCAGTCGCCCTCCAGGCACGAGTAGTCCTTGTTGCACGAGGACTGGTTGATGCGCGTCTTGCGCCCGAACTCCGTGTCGACCGGCTCGACCGACAGGCAGCCGGACTTCTCGCCGCAGTCGCCGCAGCCCTCGCACACGCGCTCGTTGATGACGACGCGCTGCGGCGGCTCGGGCGCCTTGCCGCGCTTGCGCGCGCGCCGCAGCTCGGCCGCGCACGCCTGGTCGTGCAGCAGGACGGTCACGCCCGGAACCTTCGAGAGCTCCTTCTGCGTGCGCAGCATCGTCGAGCGGTCGCGCAGCTCGACGCCGGCCGGCAGCGCGACGCCGTCGTAGCGCCCGGGATCCTCGGTCGTGACGACGATCCGTCTGACGCCCTCGGCGGCGAGGCTGCGCGCGAGCGCCGGCACGTCCATGCCGCCCGGCACGTCCTGGCCGCCCGTCATCGCGACGGTGCCGTTGTACAGCAGCTTGTACGTGACGTTCAGCCCGGCCGCGACGGCGGCGCGGATCGCGACCGACCCGGAGTGGTGGAAGGTGCCGTCGCCGATGTTCTGCGTGAAGTGCGGCACGTCGACGAACGGCGCGGCGCCGATCCACTGCGCGCCCTCGCCGCCCATCTGCGTGATGCCCTTGACGTCGCCGTGGCCGCGCGGCGCGAGCAGCACCATCGTGTGGCAGCCGATGCCCGCGCCGACGACCGTGTCGTCGGTCGCCGCGAGCGAGCTGTTGTGCGGGCAGCCGGAGCAGAAGAACGGCGTGCGCGCAGCGCCCAGCTCGGCGGCGGGGCGCGCGGCGACGGCGGCCAGTTCTTCGAGGCGCGCGCGCACGCGCGGCAGCAGCCGCTCACGCACGTGCGACGGGAACTCGTCCGCGCGAGCCAGCAGGCGCCCACCGAGCAGCCGCGCAATCGCGTCGGCGTCGAGCGCGCCGTGCGGCGGCACGAGCGGCGCCCCGCGCTCGTCCCGCTGCCCGAGCACGCGCGGCTGGTCGGGGCCGCCGTAGAGCGCGTCCTTCACGAGCCGCTCCAGGAACGGCCCCTTCTCCTCGACCACGAGGATCTCGTCGAGCCCGCGCGCGAAGGCGCGCAGCGCGTCCTCGTCGAGCGGGAAGAGCATGCCGAGCTGCAGCAGCCGCACGGGCGCGTCGTCGTCGAGACCGAGGTCGGCGAGCGCACGCTGGACGTCGTGCGCCGTCGCGCCCGCGGCGACGATCCCGAGCCGCGCTCCGGGCGCGTCGTGCACGATGCGGTTGAGGTCGTTGGTGCGCGCGTAGCGCTTGGCCAGCTCCAGCCGCACCTCGACGAGGCTGCGCTCCATCTCCAGCGACGGCGGCGCCAGCAGGTGCGCGGACGGCCGGTGCACGTACGGCGCGCCCTCCCACTCGAGCAGCGGCATGCTCGGCGTCACGCGGTCGAGGCCGACCTCGACCGTGCCGGCCGCGTCGGCGACGTTCGTGACGATCTTCAAGGCAGACCACAGGCCGGAGGCGCGCGAGCAGGCGATCGCGTGGCGGCCGAGATCGAGCGCCTCCTGCACGCTGCCGGGCGCGAGCACCGGCACGCGCAAGGCGGTCAGCAGCTGCTCGGACGCGCTGGGGATCGTGGACGACTTGCAGCCGGGGTCGTCGCCGCACAGCGCGATCACGCCGCCGCGCGGGTCGGTGCCGACGTAGTTGCCGTGGCGTATCGCGTCGGCGGCGCGGTCCACGCCCGGCGCCTTGCCGTACCAGACGCCGACCACGCCGTCGAAGCGCGGGCGCGGCAGCGTGCCGGCGAGCTGCGAGCCCCAGGCAGCGGTCGCGCCCAGCTCCTCGTTGACCGCCGGCCGCAGCACGACGTCGTGCTGCGCGGCGAGCGGGCCGAGGCCGGCGGCCTCCTTGTCGAAGCCGGCGAGCGGGGAGCCCGGGTAGCCGGAGACGAGCGTCGCGGTGCGCAGGCCGGCACGCGCGTCGGCGCGGTGCTGGTCGAGCAGCACGCGCACGAGCGCCTGGATGCCGGTCATGAAGACGCGGCCCTCGTCGAGCTCGTAGCGATCGGCGAGCGAGGGTCGGCGAGCGGTCCGAGCCCTCTCTACCGTACCCTGACCACTCATGGTCATATTTTGTACCATTAATGGTCCCCTGAAAACGGTAAGTTGTCAGGATGGAGCCCTTCTCCCCGGTCGCCCCCCGCCGCACGTTCGAGGGCGCCGTCGAGCAGATCGCCGAGCGGATCCGTCACGGCGACCTCGCCGAGGGGGAGCGGCTGCCGTCGGAGCGCGACCTCGCGGCCGCGATGCAGATCAGCCGACCGACCCTGCGCGAGGCGGTGCGCGTGCTCGCCGAAGCGGGCGTCGTCGCCGTCCGGCCGGGCTCGAGCGGCGGCACCTTCGTCGCCTCCGACTACGTACCGCTCGAGCTGCTGCGCTCGAAGTCCGACCTGCGCCTCGGCGAGGTCGCCGGCGTGCTGGAGGCGCGCCGCATGATCGAGCCGCGCGTCGCCCAGCTCGCCGCCGTCAACGCGCGCGAGGACGACTTCGCGCACCTCCGGCGGATCATCGACGCGCAGCGGGCGCTGCTCGCCGAGGGCGACGTGCTCGAGCACGAGGACCGCTTCCTGCAGCTCGACACGCAGTTCCACGTCCGCATCGCGCGCTCGACCGGCAACAGCACGATCGTCTCGCTCATGCGCACGCTGCTGCGGCGCCTGGAGATCGCGCGCGACCTCGCGATGCACGAGCCGCCCGTCGCGCCGTGGGTGCTGGAGATCCACGAGCGCACGCTCGCCGCCATCCGCTCCGCCGACCACGACCGCATCGAGCAGGTGATGGACGAGCACCTCGCGGCGATGGAGCGCGCGTGGGAGCGCGCCACCGACCGCGTGCTCGTGCGGCCGGTCCCGGACTTCCTGCGGCCGCTGGCGGAGCGGGGGCGGGACGGCGGTCGGCCCGCCGTGCGCGATCACAGATGACGGCTGTAGATCGCCGGGTGGGCCGGCGCTAACGTGCCTGACATGGCCCGCAAGCAGACGCTCACACAGCAGTACCCGCCTCAGGTGCGGAAGCTCATCGCCGAAGGCGCGGCACGTCCGCCGCAGGGGCGGCTGAGCGACGTGCTGGCCAGGATCGGGCCGCGCGACGGCCCCATCGGAGACGCGGGCACGCGCGCGCTGCAGGAGCAGCGCGGCGACCGTGCCTAGCGGCGCCGGCGGAGTCCTCTACCTCGACAGCTCCGCCGTGGTGAAGCTCGCCGTGCGCGAGACGGAGACGGCTGCACTCGCAGCCGAGCTCGTCCGCTGGCCGCTGTGTGCAACCAGTTCGATCACCGCCGTCGAGGTGACACGCGCGACCGCGCGGGCGCGACAGCAACAGCGGGGTGTGCTCGCGCTGCGGGACGTGCGCGGGCTCTTGGCCAAGACCGTGGAGGTAACCCTGACCGATCACGTGCGCAGGGCCGCGTGCACGCTGGCTCCGCCGGAGCTGCGAGCCCTCGATGCCATCCACGTTGCAACCGCTCTCGCACTCGGAGCCGATCTCGCCGCCGTCGTCACATACGACGTCCGCATGCAGCGCGCTGCCGAAAGCTGTCGGCTGCGTGTGCTGGCACCGACCTAGTGAGGTTTCGTTGACATCCAAGCCCGACAGCACGACGAG
>DATHEP010000223.1:0-18657 GCA_035318525.1 Conexibacter sp. | reverse complement strand
TCCGCGAGTGCGAGGAGGAGCTCGCCATAATCGGAGCGCTCGCGCGAGCGCTCGACGTCCGCCTCTCGACGCACCCCGGCCAGTACACGGTGCTGAACTCCGAGCGTCCCGCCGTGCAGGCGGCGGCGATCGCCGAACTGGAGGTCCAGGCGGCACTGCTCGACGCGATGGGGCTCGGCCGGGAGGCAGTCGTCGTGCTGCACGTCGGCGGCACGGCGGGCGGCGTGGAGGCAGGGCTCGACCGTTTCCTCGCCGGCTTCGAGCGGCTCTCCGAGCGCGCCCGCGCGCGGCTCGCGGTCGAGAACGACGATCGCTCGTTCGCGTTGACGGACGTCCTGCGACTCGCTGCGCGCACCGACGTCCCGGTCGTGTGGGACGTGCTGCACCACCGCTGCCACGACCCCGCGCGGATCGGCGATCGCGAGGCGCTCGCGGCCGCGCTCGCGACCTGGCGCGCGGACGCGACGCCGAAGATCCACTGGTCCTCGCCCCGACTCGACGTCGAGGAACGGCGCGTGCGCGACGGGCGGCGCGTCGAGCGGCGCCTCGTGCTGCCGCAGCTGCGCGCCCACGCCGACCTCGTCGACCCGATCGGCGTCGAGGCGTTCCTGCGCGGCGTCGCACCGGAGCGCGACTTCGACGTGATGCTGGAGGCGAAGGCGAAGGACCTCGCGCTGCTGCGCCTGCGCGAGCAGCTCGAGCGGCGCGGCTTGCCGAGCGTGGAAGGGCGCCTCGTCGTCGAGCGCCTTCAGGACAGCGCCGCGACGCCCTCGCGCGCGCCGTCGCCGTCCTCGAAGTAGTCCCACAGCTCGACGAGGTTCCCCTCCGGGTCCTCGAAGTAGAGCGAGCGGTCGCCGCCGTCGTGCTCGACGGGGCCGTGGCACTCCACGCCGAGCTCGCGCAGCTGGGCGGCGACCGCCTGCAACTGTCCGCGCGCGACGGAGAAGGCGAAGTGGACGTGGCGCCCGCCGCGATCGCCGAACTCCTTCTCGCCGACCGCCCACACGCCGAGGCGCGTGTGCTTCCCGCATGCGAGCCAGATGCGGTCGTCCTCCTCCGACAGCACCTCGAGTTCGAGCACGGACCGGTAGAAGCGCGCCAGCGCGCGGTGGTCGTCGCTCTCCAGCGTCAGCTCGCACAGCCCGCGCGTCCGCATGGCGATCAGCGATTCCCGGCGCCCGCCACGGCGAAACGAGCCGTGGGCTCGTCCAGGCGAGATGGCGTTCTCCCGCTCGGTCGTTCAGGATTCACGCATAAGCGAGCACGCGATCAACAGGACGCGGTGGTCCCGCGCGCGCGAGGGGAGCCTCTACCGCGCCTACTCGCCGGGCAGTCCGCTCGTCCTCGCGCTCGTCGGGATCGCCTACTTCGCCGTCGCGAAGCTCGGCCTGTCGTTCTCCGCCGGCAACGACATCGTGTCCGCCGTGTGGCCGCCGAGCGGGCTCGCGCTCGCGGCGGCGGTCGTCTACGGCGCGCGCGTCGCACCGGCGATCTTCATCGCGGCGCTGTTGTCGAACGCGACCGGCGACAGCTCGCTCGCGAGCTCCGCTGGCATCGCCGCCGGCAACGCGCTCGCTGCCGTCGCGGGCGGCGCGCTGCTCGCCCGCTTCGACTTCGACCCCGCGCTGGGGCGCGTGCGCGACGTCGTCGTGCTGGCGGTCGCGGGCGCCGCCGCCAGCACCGCGATCAACGCGACGATCGGCACCGCCAGCCTGCTCGCCGCCGACGTGGCGCAGTGGGGCAGCGTGTGGTCGGTCTGGCGCGTGTGGTGGCTGGGCGACCTGACGGGCGTGCTGCTCGTCGCGCCGCCGCTGCTGCTGCTCGCCGCCGGCGGCGGTCAGCGCCCCCCGCACCGCGCGTGGATCGCCGAGGCGAGCCTGCAGGCCGGCGCGCTCGTCGCCGTGATGCTGATCGTGCTGCGTGGGGAGGTCACGCTCGCCTACCCGATCTTCCCGCTGATCGTGCTCGCGGCGATGCGCTTCCGCCAGGTCGGCGCCGTCGTGGCGGCGCTCGTCGTCTCGACGATCGCGGTCGTCTACACGGCCGACGGCCAGGGGCCATTCGCCGGCGGCGCAGAGGACCTCGACCTGCTGCGCGCGCAGGTGTTCGTCGCGCTCGCTGCGCTGACCGGCCTGCTCGTCGCTGCAATGCGGACGGAGTGGGAGAAGGCGGAGGGCGCGCTGGAGCAGCTCGCGCAGAGCGAGCGTGCGCACCGGCTCGCGGAGGAGCGCTTCCGCGAGCTGCTCGAGTCGGCGCCGGACGCGATGGTGATCGCGAACGAACGCGGCGACATCGTGCTCGTCAACTCGCAGGCCGAGCGCCTGTTCGGCTACCCGCGCGAGAAACTGATCGGCCGGCCGATGGCGCTGCTCGTGCCGGACTGGTCGGCCGAGACGGAGGCTACGGGCGAGGATCCGGCGGCGGCGGCCGGGCTCGACCTCATCGCCTGGCGCAGCGACGGCGTCGAGTTCCCCGTCGAGGTGACGCGCAGCCCGCTGCGCACCGTCGACGGCATGCTGATCTCCAGCGCGATCCGCGACACGACCGAGCGCCGCCTCGCCGCCCGCCGGCTCGAGCACCAAGCGCTGCACGACCCGCTGACCGACCTGCCGAACCGCGCGCTGTTCGTCGACCGGCTCGAGCACGCGCTCGCGCGCTCGCGCCGTCCCGGCACGAGCCTCGCCGCGTACTTCTGCGATGTCGACGACTTCAAGAACGTCAACGACATGCTCGGCCACGAGGTCGGCGACGAGCTGCTCGTCGCACTGCCGCCGCGGCTGCGACAGGCGCTGCGCGCCGGCGACACGATCGCGCGCTTCGGTGGCGACGAGTTCGTGATCCTGTGCGAGGACCTCGAGTCCGAGGCGGAGGCGGTCCGCATCGCGGAGCGGATCGCGGAGGCGTTCGCGCTGCCGTTCGAGCTCGACGGGCGCCCGCACCACCTGAGCGTGAGCGTCGGCGTCGTGTACGTGACGGGCGGGCGGGCAGGCGCGTCGGAGGTGCTGCGCGACGCGGACGCGGCGATGTACCGCGCGAAGGCCGGCGGCAAGGGCCGCTTCGAGCTGTTCGACGCGCGCATGCGCGCCGCGCTCGTCGCGCGGCTGCAGACGGAGGCGGACCTGCGCGCCGCGCTCGCCGGCGAGGACGAGCTGCGGCTCGTCTACCAGCCCATGCTGTCGATCGAGCGGGACGCGTTCGTCGGCGCGGAGGCGCTCGTGCGCTGGCAGCACCCGGTGCGCGGCCTGCTGGTACCGGCCGACTTCATCGGCGTGGCGGAGGAGAGCGGACTGATCGCACCGCTCGGCGCGTGGGTGCTCGGCGAGGCGTGCCGGCAGGCGGCGGCGTGGGCGCGCGAGACGGAGGCGGAGGCGGGCCCGCACGGCCCGGCCTTCGGGCCGCCGCCGCGGCGCGTGTCGGTGAACCTGTCGCCGCGCCAGCTGTCGCACTCCGACGTGCCGGAGCTGCTGGAGCGGGCGCTGGAGGAGAGCGGCGCCGAGCCGGCGCTGATCGAGCTGGAGCTGACCGAGAGCGTGCTGATGGAGCAGAGCGCGGCGGCGCTCGCGACGCTACGACGGCTCAAGCAGATCGGCGTGCGACTCGTGCTCGACGACTTCGGCACCGGCTGGTCCTCGCTCGGCTACCTCAAGCGCTTCCCGATCGACGCGCTCAAGATCGACCGCGAGTTCGTCGACGGCCTCGGCACCGAGGCGGAGGACACGGCGATCGTGACCGCCGTCCTCTCGATGGCCGCCGCGCTCGAGCTCGACGTGATCGCCGAGGGCGTCGAGACCGAGCAGCAGCTCGCCTGGCTGCGCGAGCACGGCTGCGGCTATGCGCAGGGCTTCCTGCTGGGGCGGCCGGTGCCGGCGGGGGAGCTGTCGTGGTGACCGATCCACCACTCGAGGCTGTAGACGGGCTCATACGCTGGTCCCATGACCGCACCGCGCGCTCAGCGCGATCGACCAGACGGAGGGTTCCTGCCATCATGACCACCGTGGCCGATGTCGCTCACGTGACGCTGATCGGCGACCGAGCAGGTCGCTACGTCGTCACGGACGAGCGCCCCGACGGGACGCTCGTGCTCAAGCCCGAGGACTCCGCAGACGCGATGCTGGAACGTCAGGGACTCGAGCCCGGCACGATCGAGCAGCTCGAGGCGGAGTTCGGGCCGGTCGCCCCTTCTGACGGCGAGGGTTGACACGGTGTCCGCATCGCGACGGCCAGGCCATGCGCCACCCGCCTAGCGCAGCTCCAGCAGCGAGATCTCCGGCGGCGCGCCGGAGCGCAAGCGCGGCGCCTGGCCGCGCTCGACGCCGACGCCGCGACTGACGTAGATCGTGCGGCCGTCGAGCACGTGCAGGCCGCCGGCGGCGACCTCGCCCGGCACGCGCGAACCGCTCTGCAAGACGCCGAGCAGCGGCAGCTGCACCTGGCCGCCGTGCGTGTGGCCGGCGGCGACGAGGTCGACGCGGGTCTGTGGCCGCAGTCCCAGCACCTCGTCCGGCCGGTGCGCGACGAGGATGCGCACGTCGCGCGTGCCGCGGAGTCGCTCGAAGCGGCGCGTGAAGGTGCGCGCCGCAGGCCGCCAGTAGGCAAGCTGCACGCCGCCGATCGTCAGCTCGCGGTCGCCGACGCGCGTGCGCGCGGTCTCGTCGAAGAGCGTGCGGATCCCCGTGCCGGCGAACGTTCGCCGGGTGTCCCCGGGCCCCTCGACGTCGCCCTGCACCGCGAACACGCCGCCGGGTGCGCGCAGGCGGGCGAACAGCCGGCGAATCGCCGGCCGCTCCCGCGCGAACTGCGCGCGCGAGCCCTGGTGGTAGTCGCCCGTCAGCAGGATCACGTCGGGTCGCTGCGCCATCAGTCGCGCGACCGCCTCGCGCTCGTGGTCGCCGACGTGCTCGAACTGGATGTCGGACAGGACCGCCACGTGAATCGGGTCGTGGCCGGCTCGCGCCGCCGGCAGCTCGACCGTGGCGCGTTCAACGACGAGCCGGTTCGGCTCGACGAAGCTTGCGTACGCGCCGACCGGGGCCGCCAACAGGCCGAGCACCACGAGCGTCCGCACCGCGGCCCCACCGGCCCGCCAGGCGAGCAGGCCGAGGAGCGCCGCCGCAAGCGGCAGCACGATGACGAAGTCGAGCCACAGCACGTGCATGACGCCGAAGTGCAGCTCGACGCCGAGCTTCAGCAGCAGCACGCCCTTGAGCGCGAGCGCAACGAACGCGAGCACGACGCCGACAGCCAGCCGCGGCCGCGTCGGGTGCGTGCGCGCCGCCCATGCGACGAACGCCCAGGCGATCAGCACGTCGACCGCGGCCGACAGCGCGAACACCCCGTTGCCCGCGTAATGAGTCACCTGCACTGCCCACATCGTACGGACCGCACTGCGCGGGCCCGCACGCCCACGTTCAGCCGATCCCGTTCAGCTCCCGCGATGCGCCCACCACGTCGCCCTGCTCCCAGAAGTCGACCGCGATCAGGCCAGGCAGGCCGCCGAGCGATCTGCGGCACTCGCGCGCGTGGGCGAGGATCGCTGCTCTTCTGTTGACGATGCGCGCGGGGCGCGGGAGCGGCGGGTCTCCGCTGACGAACTGGTTCATCAGCAGGAACGGGCTCGCGTCGGTCCCGCGGCCGATCGTGCAGCCTCTGGGCGACAGCAGCGCGTCCGCGCTCGGCAGGTCGTAGGGCGTGTCGCGCACGTACGTGAACTGGGCGTGGTACCAGGGCACGCCCTCCGTGTCCTCCTCGCCGACGACGAGCACGCGCTCGCCGGCCTCGACCATCTCGCCGAGCGTCGGCACCGGTCTGACCGGCCCCTTCCAGACGTAGTCGAGCAGGCCGCTGCGCTCGAACACCGCGGCCGCCTGCTGCGCGGTCACCTGGTCCTCGACGCTGATCACGAGCACCGCGCCCGGATCGGCGACGAGGAACTCGCGCACGTCGCGCAACGCGCGCTCGGCGTCGATCGCGCCCAGCTCGCAGAAGCCGTGACAGAGGTACACGCGCTCGTCGCCGCCGCCGCGGTAGCCGATCCGCTCGCGCAGCCGCAGCGCGGTCCGCGTCGCCTCGGGACCGATCGCCTCCTCGATCTTCGCGCGGCTCTTGCCGCCCTCCTTCAGCAGCGTGTAGATGCCGCGGGGCGTGCGCGCACCGACGTGCATGTCGATCAACAGGCCGCGGATGCCGCCGCGCAACTGCGCGGTGATCCCGCTCTCCTGGTTCGGCAGCAGGAAGCCGTCTTGCGGAGACGACATCGAGTTGTGCGTCGCCGGGATCGCGATCGCATCGAGCCGTCGCTCGCACAGCTCGTCCGCACCGTTGCAGCCGGGCTCCGGCGGCGTGTCGTCGGTCGCGGCGCTGACGCCGATCGCTCCGAGCACGGCGACCGCCACGACCGCGGCCGCGATCAGGCCCGCGTACGGGCGCACCGACGGCGCGCCGCCAGCGCCTCCGCGCCCGGCCGTGGCGGCCGGGCCGCCATCCGCCGTCGCGGGCGCGTGCCCCGCCGGCCGCGGTGCGATCGCCATCAGCTCGTCGACGCCGAGCGCGATGACGAACAGGCCGGCGCCGAGCGCGAGCAGTCGCACCGCCTCCAGCGGCTGGACCGCGATCAGCACGCCCAGCGCCAGCAGCCCGACGACGCGCAGCGCGCGCAGTGGCGTCCCCTGCGGGCGCGCGGCGACGCGCAGCGCGAACGCCCGTGCGCGCCGCGCCAGCGTCGGCTCGTCTGCGCGCGAGGTCGCGGCCGCGAGCACGACGAGCCCGACGGCCGCCAGCGCGAAGCCCCACACCGCCAGGTCGCCGAAGAAGGCGCTCCAGACCGCCCGCAGCGCGGCGATCCGCTGGTCGGTGTCGCCGAAGCCGCCGACGATCAGGCTGCCGACCTGCACGGCGACGACCAGCAGCGCACCCACCGCGCCCACCGCCCAGCCGGCGCGCGCGACGGTGCCGGATCGCTCGCCCGGCGGCGTCGCGACGAGCGCCGCGGCCAGCAGGATCAGCGCGAGCGCGAGCGCGATCCAGACGAGCAGCGCGACGTCCTCGGCAACCTGGACGACGTCGACAAAGGCGCGGCCGAGCGTCCCGTCGGAGATCGAGGCGAGCCTGGCTCTCAGTCTCGCCGGCACCCGCTGCGCGAGCTCGGGTCTCGTCGCCTCGAGCGCCTGCGTCACGAGCAGCGCGCCGTTGCCGACGATCAGCACCGCGCTGTCGCGCTCGCGGTCGAACACGGCGGCATGGGACTCGAAAGCGGCGCGGCCGGCGAGCGAGCGGAAGGCGGAGCCGCCGACGACCTGCTCGGCGACGCCACCGATCAGCGGCTGCACGGCGATCAGGTCAGGCCTCGCGGCGACGATCTCCTCGGTGAGCGTCCCGGCCACCTCGCGCGAGACGTCGTCGTCCTCGAGCGCGACCTCGACGCGGTCGGCGAAGCGGCCCGAGTCGAACAGCGTGCGCTCCGCGTAGAGGGCGACCGTCGCCACCGCCAGGGCGATCGCGAACAGCACGAGCACGCCGAGGACGGTCAGCCGGCGCGCACGCATGCGGGGATCTTACGGCGGCGTCAATACACCATAATATGGTTAATGGGCGAATCGACAGTCGAGCTGCAGCGCGCGCTGCGCCTGCTCGGCTGGTCGCTCCGCGTGGACGGCGCCTACGGCGAGCGTACGGCAGCAGCGGTGCGCGAGTTCCAACGCGGCTTCGCGTTCTCGACACTCGTCTCGAGCGGCAACGCGGGGCCACGCACGCGCGCCGCGCTGCGCGCGTCGATCCGTCGCGGCGGGCGCTGCTCGCGGCACTTCAGCTTCCGTGCGTTCCGCTCCCCTGGCGACGGCTGGATCAAGCTCGATCGCGCGCTCGTGCGCGGCCTCGAAGCGTATCGGGCGGAGCTCGGCGCCCCGGTCGCGGTCCTCGGCGGGTACCGCGATCCCGCCTGGAACGCCGCTCACGGCGGCGACCCGGACTCGCAGCATTTCCATGGCACCGCCGCGGACCTCGACCCGCTGCTGCCGCTCGAACGGGTGGTCGCGCTGCGCGCCTTCTCCGGAATCGGCTGCGACGTCGCCTCGGGCCTCGTCCGGCACGTGGACGTGCGCCACGTCGGTCCGGCGCCGGACGGCGCGACGGTCGCGAGCCCCACGGTGTGGAGCCGGTAGCCGGTCCGGGCCGGCGCGGCAGGCGCGCGGCGCCGTCAGACTGGCCGCCATGAGCCTCCACGAGAAGACGATCTTCATCTCCGGCGCGAGCCGCGGCATCGGCCTCGCGATCGCCCTGCGCGCCGCCCGCGACGGCGCCAACGTCGCGCTGATCGCGAAGACCGCCGAGCCCCACCCGAAGCTGGAGGGGACGATCTACACCGCGGCCGAGCAGATCGAGGCGGCTGGCGGCAGAGCGCTGCCGATCGTCGGCGACATCCGCGACGAGCAGCAGGTCGCGGACGCCGTCGCGCAGGCCGTCGAGCGCTTCGGCGGGATCGACGTCTGCGTCAACAACGCGAGCGCGATCAACCTGTCGCAGACCGAGGCGCTCGACCTCAAGCGCTACGACCTGATGCAGGACATCAACGTGCGCGGCACGTTCGCCGTCTCGCGTGCGTGCATCCCGCACCTGCGCGGCCGCGAGAACCCGCACATCCTCACGCTCTCGCCGCCGATCGACCTCGACCCGAGATGGCTCGGCGGCCACGTCGGCTACACGCTCGCGAAGTACGGCATGTCGCTGGTGGCGCTCGGCCTGGCGGCGGAGCTCGCGAAGGACGGGATCGCCTCCAACGCGCTGTGGCCGCGCACGCTCGTCGCGACCGCGGCGGTGCAGAACCTGCTCGGCGGCGACGCCGCGATGGCCGCCGCCCGCAAGCCCGAGGTCTACGCCGACGCCGCGTACGCGGTCGTCAACCGCCCCGCGCGCGAGTGCACCGGCAACGCCTTCCTGTGCGAGGACGTGCTCGTCGAGGAGGGCGTCACCGACCTCTCGCAGTACTCCTACGTCGAGGGCGCGCAGCTGCAGGTCGACCTGTTCGTGGACGCGGTCGACCCGCCGGGGCTGGGCTGAGCGTACGGCGGCTCGGAACATCCGAGCGTCATGGCATCGTGCACGCGATGCCGTTTCCCGCAAGCTCGTCGGCCTTTCGCGACGCGGGGATTCGCGACCAGGCCTTCGCGCTCGTCGGCGCCCTAGCCGGCTGCGACGAGTCTGCCTTGCTGGATCGCGCGCGTGTGGGTCGCCACGATCCTCGGCGCCTCCACGGGCCGCTGGCCGACCGCCTGCCGCTCGCCATGAGCCTCGTGCTGCTGCGACAGATGCGCCTGCTGGGCGTGACCGGCGCGGGCGTGCGCTTCGTCGGTGAGCTTCCGTTCCCGCACGTGGAGAACGCGCTTGACGTATGCGCGCAGCTCGACTCCGACCCGAGCGCTCGGAGCCTCCGTGCATGGACCGCACGCCAGCGACTCGGCCCATGGACGACGGGAGCCGACGCTTGGCGTCGACGCCTGGACGAGGTGCATGCGCGATTGCGCGCGGTGACCCCGGAGGAGGGGTTCACCCTCTGTCAGGGAAGGGTGGTCGTCTCGGCGCGCTCACGCCAGCTTCCGACAGGTCCGCTCGACGGCGCCAAAGGGCTCGAGCTGATCTTCGACGACGGCAGCGCCGTCGTCGCGCCGGTTGAGGTCAACGACCCTCCAGCCTTCCTGCTCGGCTCGCGCCTCGCCCTTCTGCACCTTTGCGAGAGGCCAGAGTGGTGGTTCATCTCCCCGAGCAGCTCGCGAGTGCCTGTGCTGCTCTCCGACGCCGTCGGCGTCGTCGTTCAGTCCTCGCCGCTCAACGCCTGAGGTCGCCGCTAGGCGGGCGCGTCAGCCGCAGGGAACTCTGCGTGAACCGCAAGCAGATTCTCGACGGCGGCCAATGCCTCCAGACGCTGCGGCGTCAAGCGCATTCTTGCAGCGTCGATGCCCATCGAAAGGTCGGGGTCGAGGTCCAGCACCTCGTCCATTGATGTCAACGCCTCGCGCAGAGCTGACGAGCATCCCTCCGCGACCTGGGGTGTGACCAGCACGCGGCGTATGGCGTCTGCGTCGCCCTTGCGGAACTTCGCGAGCTTGGATGCGACGTTGAGCGGTGCGCCGACGACGTTGCCGGGCAGCCCCGTCACCTGGCCGTCGGCGACCGCGATGCGGAACTCCCAGTCGGCAAGCGGTCGTCCCGTCGTCCGCAGCGCCGTGACATGCACCTGCACGACGGCGGCGCACAACAGGGCGCCGTCCGCATGCTCGAACTCGAGCATCACCTCGTCGCCGTTGCGAACGATCTCGGCACCACCGAAGGCGCGGCCCCACTGGGTTACGAGATCCAGCGCCAACGTGACCCAGTCGACGTTGTCCCCGTGACGGTCGCGCTGACTGCGCGGCGTCGATCCGGACAGGTCGGCGGCGAGAACGGTCGAACGCCGCAGCATCGCCCCGTCCACTCCCGGATCGGGAAGCGGAACGCCGCGGTTCGTCCACGCGAGGGCCGCCGCTCGTGCACGCACGAGCTTGGCACCACGCGTGACGCAGTTCGCCGCGAAGAGGCCGAGTCCAGTTGGATCGTCGGGAACGCCATTCAGCCCGCCGTCCCGGGCGAGCGTCGTCGCTTCGCGCTCGAGCTGCTCAGTGGCGTCGGCGACCTGTGTTGCAAGCTGCCGCGCGACCTCGTCGTCTTCTCCGTCGATCGGCCACTCCACGAGCGCCTCGACCTGCGCAGCGAGCGTGACTGCCATCTCACAGGTTTGGCGAGCGATCCGCAGCAGCGCGTCTGGATGCGAGGGTGTGGCCAGCGACTCGAGCAAACGCTGCTGCGCGCGGTCCGGATCGCTGAATCTCGCTCGCAGCTCATCCGCGAGATCAGTCGCCAAGAGCTCTACGGTCTCCTCCGCAGCTGCGATCAGCTCGCGTCCACGCTGCGCCGCATCCACCAGCTCATTCGGGTCAGGCTGGTCCCCGCGACGCAGCTTGGCCAATGGCAGAAGCAGTTGCTCGGTCGCACAGCGCAGATGATGCTCGACGACCTCCATCCCCATCCGCCTGCCGACGCGGACCGACCATGCGAGCAGCAGGCCCTCGACGTCGGAAGCCGCCGCGAGCACTGGAAGAAGCGCCTTGACATTGCTCTCCACGTGTCCGGTCCCATCGCACCGATCGAGCGCCAGGATCTCTTGCTCGTAGGCGTCGGCGAATCGGCCAGTCGGCACGATCGCGTCGCCTTCGAGCGTGAAGAACTCGCTCGCGGCGGCGTAGATCGTCGTTCGCCCCGCCTCGCTGTCGAGCATGAGCTGCGGGCCCATCGGAGCGTGTTCGATATCGAGCGCGAGGTCGTACCGCTGAAGCGCCGGATTGAGGATCGCCGCGACACGCGCGACGACCTCGAGCGGAACGCGGTCGGGCCACGGGCTTGACGGCTTGCAAAGCGCTCGTGCGATGAGCGCGATCGTCTCCTCTCGCAGTTGACGCCGGTGCATGCGGAGGTCGTCGAAGGGGTCGACCTCGGAGACGCCGTACTTGCGGCGCGCCTCGACGCTTCCGTCGTCGAGCACGTCGACGTCGGTGAACGGCACAAGCGTCGTCATCGCGAGCCCATAGTCGATGCACCGACTGAGCAGCAGGAGATCGACTCTCTCGATCGTGAGATGTCGGCGCAGCTCGGTGAGAGAGAGTCCGACGCGCTTGAGCGGATCGGCACCCGAGTGCTCGGCGGCCACGCCGGACCACCACTTCAGGTACTTCGCGATCTCGACGGTGGTCGTCACGACCTCCGCGTCGACCTGTCGCACACGCCGGACCGCACCGCTCGGCAATGACACCGGCTGCGCCTGTTCGGAGTCGCGCTGGTCCACAAAAGCCGCGGCGATCTCGCCGTCGATGCTATCCGCGAGACGCTCGCCGACCGCCTGTCCGTAGAGGCGCCCGAAGAGGCTTCGCTCTGCTGTCAGCGCCAGAGTCGCCCCCGACAACTCGTCTCCGAGCATGCGAGCGAAGCCGCACACGAGGTCGACCTCGGTCGCCGTCGAGACGGCGCGAAACAGCATGTCGGCGTCGCGCGTGCAAGCGAGCGTGAGCATCAGGTCAGCCACCGTCTCCCGCCCTCGCGTCCACTCCGCGACCACCTCGTGACAAAGCTCCTCGGGCAGGTTCCGGTGATTCACCCCACGAGGCAGCGCGAGCGCGGGGAACGCCATCGGGACCACGAAGATGAGGCCTTGGCGCAGGTCGGCGAACAGGCGCAGCTTCTTGACGCCCTCGTCGCGAACCGCCCCGGACGACGGATAGCGCGGAACGTCCGGGAACGCCGGAAAGTGAAGCGTCATGCTGACGACGTCAGCGCTGGTCGTCACCGGGCCGTCGATGCTGAGGTCGCCGAAGCGCTGCAGGCGGTCCACGAGCGTCGCCCAACTGTCGGCGAGCGATCCGCGCATCGCAAGACGGAACACATGGTGGTCGACCTCCGGCGGCAGCCCACGCGCGACGACCAGCTCGGCGAGCTGCCAAACCAGCTCGCGATAGGCCTCGCCGCCGACGTGCCGGAAGCACGCGAGGCCTTCCAAGCCCATGTCGGCGAGGCGCTCCTCCGCCGGGTCGTCCAGGCCGACGCAAGCGAGCAGGGAGACGTGCTGTGCCCCGTACCGCTCGACGCGCGCGCGATGCCGCGCCAGCGCGCGCCCTGTGCGCGTCGCGTCGTCGAGCAGCGCAAGATGCCAATCGGCAAGCTCGGCCGGGTCGACGTAGGCGAGCGCGGGCGTGTACAAGACCGGCACCTGGAGCGGCGCGCCGAGCGTGTGATGGGCGTAGGCGAGGATGGATTCCAGCAGCCGCGCGCCCTTGGTCTCGACCGGTACGAAGGCATCGGGCTGAACGGTCTGGACGTGCTCGACAAACCAGCGAGCGAGCTCCGGCAGCATGGTGCGCTCGAGTGCGGTTCGACCAGCCCGGGCAGCGTCGCTGCGAGCTGCTGCCGGGTAGGTCGTTGCAAGAGTCATCGCGAAAGAGGCTACCTCAGGCCACATCGCGGGATTGTCGGCCCGCAAGCCTGCCGACTCCCTGTTGCACGGCGCAACAGGGAGATGGCAATCCGACGCGGCTGAGGCCCTACCGCCCCCCAGCCGCCTTTCGATACCGCGCCACCGCCAGCGGCGCGAAGATCGCGAGGATCGCGATCGACCAGACGACGGCGCCCCAGATGCTGTTGCCGGCCGGCGCGCCGAGCCACAGGGCCCGCATCGCGTCGACGACGATCGTGAAGGGGTTGACGTCGGCGAACCACTGCAGCACGTCGGGCATCGAGTCGACCGGCACGAACGCGGAGCTGATGAACGTCAGCGGGAAGACGGCGATGAAGCCAACCGAGTTCGCCGACTCCGGCGAGGACACGATCAGGCCAAGCCACGCGAAGACCCACGAGAAGGCGTAGCCGAACAGCAGCAGGATGCCGAAGCCGGCGACGATCTCCACCGCACTCGCGTCGAAGTTGAAGCCGATGATCAGGCCGGTGACGACCAGCACGACGACCGACAGCCCGTTCGTCACGACGTCGGAGAGCGTGCGGCCCGCGAGCACCGCGGGCCGCGCCATCGGGAGCGAGCGGAAGCGGTCGATGAGTCCCTTGCTGAGGTCCTCGTTGAGTCCGATCGCCGTCACGAAGCCGCCGAAGGCGATGTTCTGGACGATGATCCCCGGGATCAGGAAGTCGACGTAGTCGTAGCCGGGCGTGCTGATCGCGCCGCCGAAGACGTAGACGAACAGCAGCACGAACATGATCGGCTGCACCGTGAACGCGAGCAGCAGGTCGGGCGCGCGCGGCAGCCGCACCAGGTTGCGCTCGGCGATCACGAGCGTGTCGGACACCAGGCGGCTCATCGATCCTCCTCCTTGCCGTTCTCCCGCTCCTCGGCCGCGTGGCCGGTGAGCGTCAGGAACACGTCGTCGAGCGTGGGCCGGGCGAGACCGATGTCGTCGACCCCAACGCCAGCCTCGTCGAGCCGGCGCACGGCTTCGACGATCGCGCCGGTGCGCTGGCGCACCGGCAGCTTCACGCGCCCGTCCTCGGTGAATGGCGTCTCGTCGCTCATCGGCGCGAGCGCCGCGGCGACCGCGGACACGTCGGCACCCTCCGCTGGCTGGATCTCCAGCCGCTCGCCGCCGACCTTGTCCTTCAGCTCGTCGGGCGTGCCGTCCGCGATCACGCGGCCCTTGTCGATCACCGCGATGCGGTCAGCGAGCCGGTCCGCCTCGTCGAGGTACTGGGTCGTCAGCAGCACGGTCGTGCCGTCGGCGACGAGCCCCTCGATCGTCTCCCACAACGCGAGCCGCGAGCGCGGGTCGAGGCCGCTCGTCGGCTCGTCGAGGAACAGGACCGGCGGCCGCGCGACGAGCGCCGCCGCGAGGTCGAGCCGGCGCCGCATGCCGCCGGAGTACGTTCTCGCCGGCCGGCCGCCCGCCTCCACGAGGTCGAACCGCTCCAGCAGCTCGGCGGCGCGCGCCTTCGCCGCGGCCCGGTCCATCCCGTACAGGCGCCCGACCATCGTCAGGTTCTCGGCGCCGGTGAGGTTCTCGTCGACCGCCGCGTACTGACCCGCGAGGCCGATCTTCTCGCGCAGCGCCGCCGCGTCGCGCACGGCGTCGAGGCCGGCAACCCGGATCGTGCCGGCGTCGGGCTTCAGGAGGGTCGTCATCACACGCACAGCCGTCGTCTTGCCGGCACCGTTCGGCCCCAGCACGCCGAGCACGGTGCCGGCCGCCGCCTCCAGGTCGACGCCGTCGAGGGCCCGCACGTCCCCGTACGACTTGACGACGCCTCTCACGCTGATCGTCGCGTCGCCCGCGGAGCCCGGCTCGCGGACGGCGACAGGTGCTTCACTCGTCACTTCGCTCTCTGCTTTCGTTGGCATGGCAGGGACCCTACGAACGATTTAGGCCAGCTTCTGGCCGCAACTCTCGGCATCATGGGATTGGTCATGACCGAGACCTCCGGCCGGCTGCTGAAGCTGCTCGCCCTGCTCCAGACACGACGCGACTGGGCCGGCCACGAGCTCGCCGAGCGGTTGAGGGTGTCCGGCCGCACGGTCCGACGCGACGTCGAGCGGCTCCGCGACCTGGGCTACCCGGTCGACGCCCTCACCGGACCCAGCGGAGGCTATCGGCTGCGCGCCGGCACGGCCATGCCGCCGCTGCTGCTCGACGACGACGAGGCGGTCGCGATTGCGGTCGGCCTGCGCGGCGCCGCCGGCGCGTCCGTGACGGGGATCGAGGAGACCGCCGTGCGCGCGCTCGTGAAGCTCGAGCAGGTGCTGCCCTCCCACCTGCGCCGGCGCGTCACCGCGCTGCGCTCCGCGACCGCGAGCCGCGCCGCGCCCGGCCCGACGGTCGACGTGGAGGTGCTGACCGTGCTCGCCGGCGCCTGCCGTGACCGCGAGCACGTGCGCTTCGGCTACCGCAGCCGCAACGGCAGCAAGACGCGCCGGCGGGCTGAGCCGCACAGCCTCGTCAACCTCGGGCAGCGCTGGTATCTGGCGGCGTGGGACTGCGAGCGCGAGGACTGGCGCACGTTCCGCCTCGACCGCGTCGAGCGACCCGCGGCGGCGGGCACGCGCTTCGCGGAGCGGGCGCTGCCGGAAGGCGGTGACGCCGCCGCGTTCGTCGCTGCCCGGCTGCGCGACGTCGAGTACCGCCACCGCGCGGTCGTGACGCTGCACGCGCCGGCAGAGGAGATCCTCGGCCGCTACCCGTGGATGGACCAGTGGATCGAACCGCTCGACGAGCGCACCTGCGGCTTTCGCACGAGCGACGACTCGCTCGACTGGCTTGCGCTGCGGATCGCCGGCCTCGGCTGCGACTTCGACGTGCACGAGCCGGCGGAGCTGGCGGAGCGCTGCCGCGAGCTGTCGGAGCGGCTGGCGCGCGCGGCTGGCCGCGCCGCCTGAGCGCGAGCGCGGGAGCGCCGGGACCGCGCCATCGGACGCTCGCCCGCGGCTACGATCGACCGATGACGACCGTCACCGGCGGTCGCGTCGTTCACGCGGCCTGCCCGCACGACTGCCCCGACACGTGCGCGATGCGCGTCACCGTCGACGCCGACGGGCGCGCGACGGCGGTCTCCGGCGATCCCGACCACCCGATCACGGTCGGCTTCCTGTGCGGCAAGGTGTCGAACTACCTCGACCGCGTCTACGCGGAGGACCGCCTGCTGCACCCGCTGATCCGCACCGGCGCCAAGGGATCGGGCGAGTTCCGCCGCGCCTCCTGGGACGAGGCGCTCGACATCGCCGCCGCCGGACTGCGCGCGGCGCACGAGGAGCACGGCGGCGAGTCGATCCTTCCCTACAGCTACATGGGGACGCAGGGAGCGCTGCAGGGCGGCTCGATGGCGTACCGGCTGATGAACGCGCTCGGCGCGTCCGACCTCACGCGGACGATCTGCGCGAGCGCTGGGATCGCCGGCGTGGTCGGTGCGTACGGGCCCTCGCCTGAGGTCGACCCGGAGGAGTGGCACCACGCGCGCTTCCTGCTCGTGTGGGGCTGGAACCCGTTGTCGACCGCGCCGCACCTGTGGCGCAAGCTGCTCGACGCGCGCCGCGCCGGCGCGCGGCTCGTCGTCGTCGACCCCTTCCGCAGCCGCACCGCGGCCGTCGCCGACGAGCACCTCCAGCCGCTGCCGGGCACCGACGCGGCGCTCGCGCTCGGGATGATGCGCGCGATCGTCGACGCCGGCCTGCAGGACGAGGCGTGGTGCCGCGCCCACGCCGACGGCTACGACGAGCTGCTCGCGCGCCTCGCCGAGCGGACCGTCGAGCAGTGGTCCACCGACTGCGGCGTGCCGGCCGAGGCGATCCGCGGAGTGGCCGAGGGCTTCGCGCGCACGCAGCCGGCGCTGCTGCGACTCGGCGTCGGCGCGCAACGCCACGCCGGCGCGCCGGTTGCGTACCGCACCCTCGCGTGCCTGCCCGCGCTGACCGGCGCCTGGCGGCATCGCGGCGGCGGCTGCTCGTACATCCCGACCGCGACCGCCGCCGCGATCGACAGCTCCGTGCTGCACGGCGCCGAGCTGCGCTCCACGGCGCCGCGCACGATCAACATGTCGCAGCTCGGCGACGCGTTGACGGACCCGGCGCTCGACCCGCCGGTGAAGGCGCTCGTCGTGTGGTCGTCGAACCCGGCGACGATCGCGCCCGACCAGGAGCGTGTGCTGGCCGGGCTGCGCCGGGAGGACCTCTTCACGCTCGTGGTCGAGCAGTTCATGACCGACACCGCGAGCCACGCCGACGTGGTGCTGCCGTGCACGACCCAGCTCGAGCACCTCGACGCCGTCTTCTCGTGGGGACACCACTACTACACGCTCAACGAGCCGGCGATCGCACCGCGCGGCGAGGCGAGGCCGACGACCGAGGCCTTCCGCCTGCTGGCCGCACGCCTCGGCTTCGACGACCCGCTGTTCCGCGAGACCGACGAGCAGTTGCTGGAGCGGTTGCTCGCGAACGCGCCCGGCGGCGTGACCGTGGACGGGTTGCGCGAGCGCGGCTGGGTGAAGATCGACGTCGGCCAGGGACCGGCTCCGCACGCCGACGGCGGCTTCATGACGCCGACCGGCAGATTCGGCTTGCGCGCGGACTGGCTCGCGGACGCCGGCCTCGACCCGCTGCCCTTCTACGACCCTCCCGCGGAGGTCGCCGACGTGGCGCTCGCCGAGCGCTTCCCGCTCGCGCTGCTGACGCCCAAGACGCACCTCTTCCTCAATTCGACGTTCCCGAACCAGCGGCGACAGCACAGCGCGCAGCCGCAGCCGTACGTGGTGGTGCATCCCGACGACGCGGTATCGCGCGGGATCGCCGACGGGCAGTCCGTGCGCGTGTGGAACGACCGCGGCGCCTTCACGGTCACGGCGCGCGTCTCCGACGACGCGCGCCCAGGCGTGCTCGTCGCGCCGATGGGCTGGTGGAGCGCCGACTACGCGGACGGCCGCAGCAGCCAGGCGACGACGCCACAGCGCCTGTCCGCGCTCGCCGAGGCGCCGACGTTCAACGACAACCGCGTGGAGCTGGCGGCGGCGTAGCGCTGCGCCACCGTGGGTATCGACCCGTCAGCGATGCACGTCCGTCGACGCACCCCAGCCGTCCGCCCCGAAGCCAAGCCTGCGAGCGCCACGGGCGCGCAGGCACGCGGCGCAAGCGCCGTCGGCGCGTTGGCAGTCGGCGCGCTCGCTGTCGGCGCGGTGGCCATCGGCCGCCTCGCGGTGCGCCGCGCGGCCTTCGGCCGCGTCGAGATCGACGAGCTCGTCGTACGCCGGCTGCGCGTCGTGGAGCTGGAGGTCGAGCGCGAGGTGCGGCCGAGTGGCGGCGCGGGGGCGGTGGAGCCGCCGGTTGCTCCGGGGCCGTAGCGCGGCTGCCGGTGCTCGGCTCGTGTGCGCGTTCCGTTCATCGCGTGGTGGGTGGCGCGTGGCGTGCGTTGTCGGGCATCGAGGGGGAGGGAGCAGGTGCTCCGGCGTTCGTGCGCTCGTTCGTCACGTTCCACGCGTCCGCCTGCGCAGCGCTCGCGTTCTCCGGTGCGCCCGCGCACGCACTGAATCGATGAGTGTCGGATTGAGGGTCCATATCACCCTCTTCTCGACACTCACTGTTGTGGATCGTCACGGTTTGCG
>DATHEP010000222.1:0-11455 GCA_035318525.1 Conexibacter sp. | reverse complement strand
GTTCGCGATGACCGAGCCGGACGTCGCCTCGTCCGACGCGACCAACATCGCCATGCGCATCGAGCGGGACGGCGACGAGTACGTGCTCAACGGGCGCAAGTGGTGGACGACCGGGGTCATGCACCCCAGATGCAGGATCCTGATCGTGATGGGCAAGACGGAGCTGGAGGCGCCCGTCTACGCGCAGCAGTCGATGGTGCTCGTGCCGCTCGACACGCCAGGGCTGGAGATCGTCCGCTCGCTGCCGGTCTTCGGCTACATGGACCCCGAGGGCCACGGCGAGCTGCGCTTCACCGACGTGCGCGTACCGCAGGCGAACCTGATCGCGGGCCCGGGCGCCGGCTTCCTGATCGCACAGGCGCGGCTCGGCCCGGGCCGCATCCACCACTGCATGCGCGCGGTGGGCGCCGCCGAGCGGGCGCTGGAGCTGATGTGCAAGCGCGCCGACGAGCGCGAGACGTTCGGCAAGCCGGTCTCGACGCGCTCGAACATCCGCGACTGGATCGCCGAGGCGCGCATCGAGCTGGAGATGCTGCGGCTGCTGGTGCTGAAGACCGCCTGGCTCGTCGACAGAGTCGGCGGCAAGAACGCGCGCATCGAGGTGGCCGCGATCAAGGTCGCGGCGCCGAACATCGCGCTGAAGATCATCGACCGCGCGATCCAGGTGCACGGTGGCGCCGGCGTCTCCGACGACTTCCCGCTCGCCTTCATGTACGCGCACATGCGCACGCTGCGGCTCGCGGACGGGCCCGACGAGGTGCACAAGCTGTCGATCGCGCGGCGCGAGCTGCGCCGTCAACGCGGTGAGGCCGAGCCGCTGATGTAGGAGGGATCCCGGCGGCCCGGCCTCGTGTCAGGCTGTGCGATCCGCGCGCTCGTCGTGAGCAGCGGAAGCTGTGATCAGGTGTCGCTCGGCGGCGGCGCCTGGACGATCAGCTTGACCTTCTCCCACTCGGCGCCGTCCTCGTCGATCTCGAGCTTCGCCTTCCAGACGGTCGCTCCCGGGACGAGGTCCTCCTCGTCGCAGTCGGACCACTTGCCGCAACGACGATGGCCGTCGCCCCAGTCGTGGTCGTCGTCTTCCCAGCCGCCCCAGCCGCGGTGTCCGCTGTTGGAGCGGCGTGCGACGGTGGGCGCGGGCGGCGCGGCCGCCGTCACGCAGCCGATGAACGTGTCGTCGTCGACAGCGCCGCTGACGGTCGAGCCGTTGTTGAGGGTGATCGTGAGGACGCCGTTCTCGAACGACGTCACCGTGCCGGCCGTACCCCCCGGCACGAATGAGCGATGCGCCTTCTTCCACTTCTTGTGCTTGCCGTGATGGCCGCCGCCGTGGGCGCTGGTGACCGTCGGCACGGCCAGCGCCAACGTCAGCAGGCCGACGACGAGGAGCAGTGTGCGTCGCATGTTCGGGTTGCCTCCTTGGGGGATTTCGCGTCGGTGGGTGCCCGTTATGCCGCATCTCGGCACGGACGTTTGTCAGCCCAGGCCCGCCACCTAGTACGAACGTCCAGGTTCAGGGGCTAGATTGCGCGCGATGAACGACGACCGCCCGGTGCGCGACGAGGACGCCTTCGACGTGGCAGCGGTCGATTCCTGGCTGCGCGAGGCGAGCGTCGACGGGCTGGGCGCCGGCGCGGGGCTCCCCGAGGTGCGCCAGTTCGCCGGGGGCGCCTCGAACCTCACCTACCTGCTGCGCTACCCCGCACGCGAGCTGATCCTGCGCCGCCCGCCGGCGGGCACGAAGGCCTCATCCGCGCACGACGTGGCACGCGAGCACCGCATCCAGGCGGCGCTGCGGCCGGCCTTCCCGTACGTGCCGGAGATGGTCGCGCTCTGCACAGAGCACGCGGTGCTCGGCGGCGACTTCTACGTGATGGAGCGCGTGGAGGGCGTGATCCCGCGGGCCACGATGCCGGCGGAGGTCGGCACCGACCCCGCGCGCATGCAAACGCTCGGGGAGCGCTTCGTCGATCTCCTGGCGGAGCTGCACGCCGTCGACCCGGCGGCGGCCGGGCTCGCCGAGCTTGGCCGCGGGCCGGGCTACGTCGGGCGCCAGGTCGCGGGCTGGTCGGAGCGCTACCGCCGCGCGAAGACCTGGAACGTGCCGTCGTTCGAGCGCACGATGCGCTGGCTCGAGGCCGAGCAGCCGGACGACGTCGGCGCATGCGTGATCCACAACGACTTCCGGCTCGACAACCTCGTGCTCGACCGGGAGGACCCGCTGCGGGTGCGCGCGGTGCTCGACTGGGAGCTGGCGACGATCGGCGACCCGCTGATGGACCTCGGCAGCTCGCTCGCCTACTGGGTGCAGGCCGACGACGGACTCGCGGGGCGCCTCTTCCGCAGACAGCCCTCGCACCTGCCCGGGATGCCTTCCCGGGCCGAGATCGTCGCACGCTACGGCGAGCGCACCGGGTTGCCGATCGAGGGGTGGGCGTTCTACGAGGTCTTCGGGCTCTTCCGCCTCGCCGTGATCGCCCAGCAGATCTACTACCGCTACCACCACCGGGAGACGCGCAACCCGGCCTTCAGGCGCTTCTGGGTCGCGGCGCACCTGCTGGAGCGCCGCTGCCGGCGCCTGATCAGACCTCGTCGAACGTCTCCTCGAACGACGGCGTCGGCCAGCCGAATGAGATGACGTCGCGCGAGTGCGTCGACGGCTCCTCGCGCCAGCGCGCGAGCACCTCCGGCCGCAGCTTGTAGGCGCGGTAGAAGCGGCCGCGCGCGTCGCGCTGGTTCGTGCGCTCGAGATCCTCCGCCCCAGGGCCGAAGCGCACGAGCGAGGCGAGCTTGCCTAGCGAGGCCGGCGGCCCGGACGTACCCCTGGGCGTGATCGCGACGCGCACCTCGTCCTTCTCCGGCAGCAGCGCCGTGAAGCGCTCGGCGTCGGCGACCGCGAAGACAAAGCGGTAGTCCTTGTACCAGCGTCCCTCCTCCGGCCGCTGACGGCGCGTGTGGTACGCAAGGTGGATCTTGTCGATCAGCTCGTCGAGCTCGATCGCGGTGCGGACCGTGACGCCGCGCGCTGCGAGCAAGAACGAGCTGTGCGACCGGAAGCTGATCTCGGTGCGCGCCTTCGCGTGCGCCGTCGCGGGGACCAGCGCCGAGGTCTGCCCACGGCGGAAGAGCTCGAACGAGACGTCGTCCGAGCAGGCCTCCCACACGCGCCTGTCGGCGGTGCGGCGCACGCGGCTGGGGAAGCTGTTGAACCGATGGCGAACGGTCGAGATCGGACGCCACGCACCGTCGTTGCCGATCGTCCCGATGTCGCCGATCTCGATCGGGAACTCGAGCGGGAGCACGGGTCGCATCCCGAAGCGTCTATGGACGGTGGTGACGAAGCCTGCGAGGTCGGCCATGGGAGCCTCCGCGCGTCGCTCCGGCGCCCGCGGGGCTCAGCAGGACGCGCACCGCCCATTAAACATCATTCCGGTCTAATGGGCGCCGGCGACGTGCTCGCGGGCGTCAGGCGGCGGTCTCGACCGCAACCGGCTCGATGCGCGCAGCCGGCTGGGGAACGAGCTGCAGCGCAGCGGCCGGGAGTGCGGCGGGCTCGCCCTGGCGAGCGCCGGGACGCGTGCCGCGCACCTCCTGATGGCTGCAGACGACGTAGCACCATTCCATCAGCGCCATGCGCGCCTCCGGCTGTAGCTCCACGATGCGCGTGCCGAGCACGTAGCCGTCCTCGCTCGGCCGGCAGGAGCGCACGTCGGCGACGACGCGGACGTCGCGGTCGAAGCCCTCGCTGTCCTCCAGCCGCAGGCGGACCGGGACGTGCGCGCCGACCTCGAGCGGCGCCGTCACGAACAGGCCGAGGCCGGTCGCGCTCGCGTCGAGCAGGCGACCCGGGACCGCACCGCCGGTCGACTCGCACAGCACCGGCGCGTCGCCTTCGAAGCGGTAGATGAGGCGGCGCTGGCGGCGGCCCGCGACGAGCATGAGCGTGCGCAGGATGCGCCGCAGCTCAACCGCGGCGAGCAGCGGGATGATGATCTCGGCGACGACCGGCAGGTCCGGCAGCGGGCCGACGCCGACCAGGTCGAGCGCGCGCATGACGATCCCCGCCGCGAGCACGACCGCCAGCACGCATGCGATGCGCAGCTTCGAGAGCGCGTGCCAGCCGCCGAGGTCGATGCCCTCCTTCGGCGTGACCTTGAAGGCGGTCTTCGCCGGCACGAGCGCGCAGCGCAACGCGCGCGTGTAGATGTCCATCGTCATCAGCTCGTAGTGCGTCGTCTCCGCGATCCGCATGTAGCCGAGCGCGAGCGCGGAGCCGGTCGCCAGGTTGAGCGCGAGCGCCGGCAGCCACAGGACCAGCAGCCCGAGCAGGTCCACCTTCATCGGCAGCCAGCCGGCCCACAGCACGAGCGCCAGCGTGACGAGCAGCAGCAGCCGCATCGGCGGCGCCAGGTAGGCGGCGAGGCTGGCGAAGTAGGAGAGCCGCTGGAGCGGCTTCAGCTCGCCCGCGCGCAGCGGCGACTCCGGCAGCGTGAAGACCGCCAGGTTGCCGCGCGCCCAGCGGTCGCGCTGCAGCAGGTAGCCGTCAAGGTCGTGCGGCGCGAGACCCTGCACGAGCACCTCGTCGTGGTAGCGCGAGCTCCAGCCGTGGCGCTGCAGGCGGATCGTCGTGTGGAAGTCCTCCGCGATCGTCTCCGTCGCCACGCCGCCGATCTGCAGCAGCGCCTCGCGGCGGATCAGCGCCGCCGAGCCGCACCAGAAGGCTGCGCCGTGGCAGTCCTTGCCGGGGCAGATGACGTGGTAGAAGAGCGACTGCTCGTGGCGCCCGACGGCGTAGTGCTGGACGGAGTCCTGGTTGGAGAAGTCGTGCGGGCTCTGGACCAGCGCCATGCGCTCGTCCTCGAAGTAGCCGACGAGCGCGTCGAGCGCGTCGGGCATCGGGACGTGGTCGGAGTCGAGCATGAGCACGAGGTCGCCCTCGGTGCGCGGCAGCGCGGCGTTGATGTTGCCGGCCTTCGCGTGGGAGTTGTCGGGGCGTGTCATGTAGACCGCGCCCGTCAGCTCCGCCAGCTCGCGCATGCGCTCGCGGCGACCGTCGTCGAGCAGGTAGGTCGTGTGCGGGTAGCGCAGCGCACGGCAGCCGGCGAGCGTCGCGAGCACGACCTCGTCCGGCTCGTCGTAGGTGCAGATGTAGACGTCGACCGTGGGATCGCTGAGGATCGGCGGGCGCTGGACCGGCCGGCGCGTCCACGAGAACCAGGCGAGCGTGCCGAGCGCCCAGATGCCGTAGATCTCGGTGACGAGCAGCAGCGTGAAGGTCACGGGGCTGGCGCCGTCGCCGGTCCAGCCGATGCGCCACGTCAGATAGACGGCGCCCCAGACGAGGGCGACGAGCGCGAGCGCCCGTGCAAGACCCTGGTGGCGCTCGAAGAAGAGCCCGTAGCGCGGCCGCGCGCCGCTGCCGCGGGCGGCGTCGCCGACGCGCCCGGCGATCCACGACGTGCCGAGCAGCAAACGCAGCAGACGCCCGGCATGGCGGCGAACTCCAAGTTTCCGAAGTCTGCGAGCAACCATTCCATGGGTTGATCGACCCACGGACATCCGTCCACAAGCGGGCTGGACGGATGTAGGGCCACGCCCGCGTGGGGCTCAAGTCCGCTCAGACTTCGGGCTGCACGAGTCGAACTATGCGGCGGGGGCTGTCGCGCTCAGCTCTTGCCGCGGTACAACCGCACCGTCAGCGGCGCGAAGATCGCGACGAGCGCGGCCGCCTCGCCGAGCACGAGCGCGATGCGGCCGGCCGCCGCGTCGCCCTGCATCAGGTCGCGCACGGCGGTCACGAGGTGGGAGACCGGGTTGACGTCGACGAACGCCTCCAGCCAGCCGGGCAGCGTGCTCGGCTCGACGAACACGTTGCTGAGGAAGATCAGCGGGAACAGCGCCATGAAGCCCGTGTTGAGGACGGCGTTGGGCGAGCGCAGGACCATCCCGATCGCCGTGAAGACCCACGAGAGCCCGAACGCGAACACGACGACGAGCGCGATCGCCGCGACCGTGCCGGGCACGCCCGCCTCCGGCCGGAAGCCCATCACGAGCCCCAGCAGGACCACGACGACGGCGGCGAGCACGTAGCGGACCCCGTCGCCCAGCACGGCGCCGACGAGCGGCGCCGGGCGCCAGATCGGCAGCGAGCGGAAGCGGTCGACGATGCCCTTCGTCACGTCGGTGTTGAGCGAGACGCCCGAGTACACGCACGTGAACAGCACCGACTGCGCGAGCACGCCCGGCAGCAGGTACTCGAGGTAGTCGCTCGTCGAGCCCGCGACGGCGCCGCCGAACAGGTAGGTGAACATCAGCAGGAACAGCACCGGCGTGATCGTCGCGTCGATCAGCTGCTCCGGGACATGCTTGATCTTCAGCATCCCGCGCCAGCCGAAGGCGGCCGTCGCCGCGAAGGCGCTCGGCCGCGGCGGGCGCGGCCCGGCAAGCAGCGCGTCGTTGAGCGCGACGACGTCGTCGCGCTGCGCCTCCGGCTGCCGCGTGGTCTCGCCGGTGCTCATGCGGCGACCTCCTCGTCGTCTTCCGCCTCGTCGTCCGGGGGATGGCCGGTGAGCGCCAGGAAGACCTCGTCCAGGCTCGGCTGCGCGAGCGAGAAGCTCGCGAGCCCGAGGCCCGCGCGAGCGAGCTCGGCGACCGCCTCGGAGGCGCGCTCGGCGTCGGCGACGGGGACGGACAGCGCGGTCGGATCGGCCTCCAGCGCGACCTCGGCGTCGAGCGCACGGGCCAGCAGCTGGCGCGCGTCGTCGCGCAGCGCCGGATCCAGCAGCCGCACGTGCAAGGTCCCCTGGCCGACCGACGTCTTGAGCTGCGCCGGGGTCCCCTCGGCGATCGCCTTGCCATGGTCGATCACGGCGATCCGGTCGGCCAGCTGGTCGGCCTCGTCGAGGTACTGCGTGCACAGCAGGACGGTCGTTCCCTGCGCGGCGAGCGCGCGCACGATCTCCCACACCTGGTTGCGCGAGCGCGGGTCGAGCCCGGTCGTCGGCTCGTCGAGGAACAGCAGCTCGGGCGTCACGACGATGCTGCCGGCGACGTCCAGGCGGCGGCGCATGCCGCCCGAGTAGCTCTTGACGAGGCGGCCCGCGGCGTTGGCGAGGCCGAACGCGTCGAGCAGATCGTCCGCGCGGGCCTTCGCCTGCGCGGTGCGGTAGCCGAGCAGACGGCCGAGCAGGATAAGGTTCTCGCGACCGGTCAGCTCGTCGTCGACCGAGGCGAGCTGACCCGTCAGGCTCACGCGCCCGCGCACCGCGTCCGCCTCGGCGACGACGTCGTGCCCGAGCACGCGCGCACTGCCGCCGTCGGGCCGCAGCAGCGTCGCGAGGATGCGGATCGTCGTCGTCTTGCCGGCGCCGTTCGGGCCGAGCACGCCGTACACGGCGCCGCGCGCGACCGCGAGGTCGACGCCGTCGACGGCGCGCGTGTCGCCGAAGCGCTTGGCGAGGCCCGTGGCCTCGATGGCGAGCGCGGTCGACATGCGACTCCCGAGGGTAGCCGTCCGCGCGCCGCCGCCGCTGTTAGGTTTGCGCGCGGATGGCGTCGAACGCAAGCGTTCCCCCGTACCACGAGCTGCTGTGGCCGACACTGCTCGCGGTGCGCTCGCTCGGGCACTCGGCGACGATCGACGAGCTGGTCGAGCAGGTCATCGATCAGGAGGGGTTCACGGACGCGCAGTTGACGGTCCTCCACAAGAGCGGTCCACGGACTGAGATCGAGTACCGCCTGGCGTGGGCGCGAACCTACCTGAAGGGGATGAGCGCCCTCACCAACCCGTCCCGCGGGATCTGGGAGACCACACGGCTCGGTCGCGAGATCGAACAGGAGCAACTGGAGCCGCTGCGGAAGGACTACCTCGCCACGCTCCGCGCGGAGCACAAGGAGAAGCGCCGGGCAGCCAAGGCAGCTGGTGCCGAGGTCGAGCCGGAGACCGACGACGAGGACACGGACGACTGGCGCGAGGAGCTGCTGCAGGCCATGCTCGCGATGTCTCCCGAGGGGTTCGAGCGGCTCGCCCAGCGGCTGCTGCGCGCCGCAGGCTTCATCAACACGAGCGTCACCGCACGCAGCGGCGACGGCGGGATCGACGGGATGGGCGTCTATCGCCTCTCGTTGGTGAGCTTCCCGGTCTTCTTCCAATGCAAGCGGTACAGAGGGAGCGTCGGGCCGGAGAAAGTGCGGGACTTCCGCGGCGCGATGGCCGGCCGCGGCGACAAGGGCCTGCTCATCACGACCGGCACGTTCACGACCGAGGCGACGCGCGAGGCGACGCGCGCCGGCGCTCCCCCGATCGACCTCATCGACGGCGAGCAGCTGTGCGAACTGCTCAAGCAGCATCGGCTCGGCGTGCGCACCACGGAGCGCGTGGTCGAGGACGTCGAGGTCGTCGCGTCGTTCTTCGAAGACCTCGGATGACCCGCGGCCCGCTCGACCCTGCGCGTAAGGGCCGAGCGAAGCCAAACAGTGGAGACGGCGGGAATCGAACCCGCGTCCGCGGTCGCGTGAAAGGCGGCTTCTACGAGCGTAGCCGGCGCTCTGGTCTCGTCCCGTGCTCGCCTCGCCGGCGGGGTTGCTGGGGACCAGCCTCCTAAAACTGTCCCCGGCTCGGCGGAGGCGGGCCTCGCCGGGTGAGCCTGCGTTCTGATTCCGGTGATCCCCGCGGCAGGCAAGCGGGGCCCGAAACCTCACGGCTCTAGCTAGGTGCTAGGCGGCGAGGGCGTACTCGTGAGAGTCCGCACGTATGGTTTTCCCGGTGGTTTTACGAGGCCAACCGGGACCTCGGCTCGCAACCACCCCCACGAAGACAACCACGTCGAAGCCTGTCGTCCCCTTGGGGTTTACTGCGCCCTCAAGTGTAGCTGCCACACTGGCGGAGCATGGATCAGCGCACGAACTGGCTTCCCCCGACGTCCCCCACCCCACCGTCGGTCGCGACCGATACGGCCGGCGCCGGCGAGTTGCCGAACGTCGCCGGCCTGCCGCCCGCACGGCCGGCGCAGCAGCCGCCGCGCTGGCGCCGCCTGCTTGGCCCCCTGATCGTGGTCGGCGCCCTGCTGGCGAAGTTCAAGGGCGTCCTGCTGCTGCTGCCGAAGCTCAAGCTGCTCACGACCTCGGCGTCGATGCTGGTGTCGATCGCCGCCTACAGCCTCATCTGGGGCTGGACGTTCGCGCTCGGCTTCGTGCTGCTGCTGCTCGTGCACGAGATGGGGCACGTGATCCAGCTGCGGCGCGAGGGGATCGAGGCGAGCGCCCCGATGTTCATCCCGTTCCTCGGCGCCGTCGTCGCGGCCAAGTCGCTCGGCGACGACGCGGCGGCGGAGGCGCGCGTCGGCCTCGCTGGCCCGATCCTGGGCTCGCTCGGCACCGTGTTGCTGATCCCGATCTGGATCGCCACCGGCAACGACTTCTGGCAGGCGCTCGCGTTCACCGGCTTCTTCCTCAACCTGTTCAACCTGCTGCCGGTCGTCCCGCTCGACGGCGGCCGCGCGATGGCGGCGATGGCGCCGTGGATGTGGTTCGTCGGCCTCGCCGCGATGGTCGCGTTCGCGATCGCCTTCCCGAACCCGATCATCCTGCTGATCCTGCTGCTCGCCGGCTTCGAGACGTGGCGGCGCTGGAAGGAGCGCCGCGCCGGCGGCGAGCAGAGCGCCGCGTACTACAGCGTCTCGCGCGGCCAGCGGCTCGCGGTCGGCGTGGTCTACATCGGCCTGATCGCCGCGCTCGTGCTCGGGATGGACGCGACGCACCTCGAGCGCACGCTGAGCGACGCGTAACGGTCAGCCGCGCTGGTAGTCGCGGATTTCGCGTTGGACGTCGCGCTGCATCTCGCGCGTCTTGATCGCCTCGCGCTTGTCGAAGCGGTCCTTGCCTTGGGCGAGCGCGAGCTCGACCTTCGCGTGCGGGCCTCTGAAGTAGATGCGCGTCGGCACGAGCGTGAGACCGCGCTCTCTCGTTCTGATGACGAGCCGTTCGATCTCGCGGCGGCGCAGCAGCAGCTTGCGGTCCCGCTCGGGCGCGTGGTTGTCGTGATAGGCGGGCGGATAGGGCGGGATGTGCACGTGGTGGAGCCACACCTCGCCGTCTCTGACGGTCGCATAGGCGTCCTTCAACTGCGCCCCGCCGGTGCGCAGCGCCTTCACCTCGGTGCCCTTGAGGACGATCCCGCACTCGACCCTGTCGAGCAGGTTGAAGCGGTGGCTCGCTGCGCGGTTGCTCGCGACGTCTCCGGCGCCGATCTTGCGCTTTCCCTTTCCCTTCGCCATGGCGGCAGTCTCACATCTCGACGGGCAGCAGGTCGACTCGCCCGCGCGCCGTCTCGACACGGTCGACCTGCACGCGCATGCGATCGCCGACGCGGATCGCCGCGCCGCTGCGCGTGCCGTGGAGGATCGTGCCCTCCTCGTTGAGCTCCCACCATTCGCCGCGCAGCTTGCGCACCGGCAGCATCCCCTCGTAGCCCGCGCCGAACGCGACGAACGCGCCCGCGCCGATCACGCCCGTGACCTCGCCCTCGAAGTCCTGGTCCCAGCCGCCCTCGAACAGCTCGCGCTCGAGCAGGAACGCACGTGCGACGTCGTCGGCTGCCCGCTCGACGCTCATCGCGTCGCGCTCGCGCGCCGAGCACCATTCGCCGACGCCGGGCATGCGCGAGACCTCGGGCGCTTCCTCTCCCCCGCCCACCGTCGCCAGCAGCGCGCGGTGGCAGACGAGGTCGGGGTAGCGCCGGATCGGCGACGTGAAGTGGCAGTAGTGCGTGAGGCCGAGGCCGGTGTGCCCGCGGTTGACGGGGTCGTAGCGCGCCTGCTTCAGCGAGCGCAGCACGAGCCCGTTGAGGCCCAGCGCGCCGTGGCCGGTGCGTCTGACGTGCTGCTCGACGAGCTGCGAGCAGGCAGCGATCGTCTCGGCCGCCTGCTGCGGCGTGAGCTGCTCCGGCGTCGGCGGGGTGGCGACGCCGAGCGAGGCGAGCTGCTCGACGAGCCGCTCCGCGGCCTCGCCCGCCGGGCGCTCGTGCACGCGGTAGAGCGACGGGACACCGCGCTCGGAGAGGATCCGCGCGACCTGCTCGTTGGCGAGGATCATCAGGTGCTCGATAAGACGGTGCGCCTCGGTCGCCTGCACGCGCTGCGCGGCCGTCACGTGGCCGTCGGCGTCGAACGCGAACTCAGGCTCGGAGCTCTCGATCGCGAGCGCGCCGCCGCGCTCGCGCTCGGCGTGCAGCGTCGCCGACGCCTCGCGCGCGGCTGCGAGCGGCTGCGCCCACGGCTCCTCGGCGCGCTCCTCTCCGGCGAAGACGCGATCGACGCGGTCGTAGTCGAGCCGTGCGTCGGAGCGGATCGTCGAGCGGTAGACGGCGGTGCGCTCGACGACCGCGCCGCGTAGGTCGATCTCGACCGTCACCGCGAGGCGATCCTCGTCGGGGCGCAGCGAGCAGGCGCCGTTGGAG
>DATHEP010000221.1:0-2048 GCA_035318525.1 Conexibacter sp. | reverse complement strand
ACGACCACTTCGTGCGCATCTCCGACGCCGCCGCGCTGCTCGCCACCGCCGCGCTGCTCGTCGCGCTCCTGCGCGCCGGCATCACCTTCCGCGAGAACCACCACCTGCTGCGCACCACGCGCGAGGAGGCGCTGACTGACGGCCTCACCGGGCTGCCGAACCGCCGCCGGCTGATGCGCGACCTCGAGCTGACGTTCGCCGGCCACCCGCGGCACGGCGTGCGCCCCGCGACCTTCGCCTTCTTCGACCTCGACGGCTTCAAGGGCTACAACGACACCTTCGGCCACGCCGCCGGCGACATGCTGCTCGACCGCCTCGCCGGCCGGCTCGCGGACGCAGTCGCCGGCTGCGGACGCGCCTACCGCCTCGGCGGTGACGAGTTCTGCGTCCTGCTCGACGGCCGCGTACCGTTCGATGCCGGACCGATGCTCGCCTCCCGCGCCGCGCTCGAGGAGCAGGGCGAGGGCTTCCTCGTCGGTGCCTCGTGCGGCGCCGTGACGATCCCCGACGAGGCGACCGACGCGACGCACGCGCTGCAGCTCGCCGACCAGCGCATGTACGCCGCCAAGGCCGACACGCGCGCCTCGAGCCGCCGGCAGACGCGCGACGTGCTGCTGCAGGTGCTGCGCGAGCGCGAGCCGGACCTGCACCGGCACCTGCAGGGCGTCGCCGCGCTCGCCGTCTCGATCGGGCGCCAGCTCGAGCTCAGCGCCGAGCAGCTCGACGAGGTCGCGCGCGCCGCGGAGCTGCACGACATCGGCAAGATCGCCGTCCCCGACGAGATCCTCCACAAGCCCGGCCCGCTCGACGAGCGCGAGTGGGACCTGATGCGCCAGCACACGATCATCGGCGACCGCATCCTCGGCGCCGCCCCCGCGATGCGCCCGGTCGCCGAGATCGTCCGCGCGAGCCACGAGCACTTCGACGGCAGCGGCTACCCGGACGGGCTCGCCGGCGAGGCGATCCCGCTCGGCGCGCGGATCGTGAGCGTCTGCGACGCCTTCCACGCGATGACGAGCGACCGCCCGTACCAGCCCCGCCTCGACCGCAACGCCGCGCTCGCCGAGCTGCGGCGCTGCGCGCCGGAGCAGTTCGACCCCACGGTCGTGGAGGCGTTCTGCGTCGTCGCGGCGGCCGGCGAGCCGGCGACGCCGAGCACGCGTCCGAGCGCGCACGCCCAGGGTTGACAACGCGGGCCTGAGTCCGCTCTGCTGACCGCGGGAGGCGCCCGCGCGCGACGGATCGCGGGGCGTCGGTCGCCCCTGCTCACCGTCCATCTCACCAGGGGGTACACCATGCGCTCACGCGCCGCGGCTCTCGCCGCACTCGCTCTCGCCGCGCTCGCGCTGCTCGCCACCGCGGCGACCGCCGCGAGCGGCCGCTACGTCGCGCTCGGCGACTCGTACACCGCCGGGCCGCTGATCCCGGATCAGAGCCTGTCGCCACTCGGCTGCCTGCGCTCTGACGTCAACTACCCGCACCTCGTGCGGCCGTCGCTCGAAGTCGCGACCTTCACCGACATCAGCTGCAGCGGCGCGACGACCGACGACTTCACGGCGCCGCAGTCGACGTCGATAGGGACCAACCCGCCGCAGTTCGACGCGCTCACGGCCGACACGCGCGTCGTCACCGTTGGCATCGGCGGCAACGACATCGGCTTCAGCGACATCGTCCTGAACTGCGCGAGACTGAACCCGTTCGACCCGTGCCGCGATGACTACGTGCACGACGGGATCGACGAGATCTCGCAGGCGATCGCCGCCACCGCGCCGAAGATCGACGCGGCGATCGACGGCATCCAGGCGCGCTCGCCGAACGCGAAGGTCCACCTCGTCGGCTATCCCGTGATCCTGCCGGCCAGCGGGTTCGGCTGCTGGCCGTCCGTCCCGATCCTGCCGACCGACGTCTTCTACCTGCGCGCGAAGGAGATCGAGCTCAACGGGATGCTCGCGGCGCGCGCGGCCGCCGGCGGCGCCTTCTACGTCGACACGTACACCTCGAGCGTCGGGCATGACGTCTGCAGAGGCACCGGCACGAAGTGGGTCGAG
>DATHEP010000220.1:0-4594 GCA_035318525.1 Conexibacter sp. | reverse complement strand
ATCTCGCTCGACACCTCGTCGAAGGGCCGCGACACCTCGCGTCCGCGCGTGGACGGCACGATGCAGAACGAGCAGCGGCTGTTGCAGCCGACGCTGATCTGCACCCACGCCTGGTGGGCGCGCTGGCGCTTCGACGGCAGGCGGCCGGTGAAGCCCTCGAACTCGAAGAAGCCCTGGGCGTCGAGCGAATCGCTCGTGAGGAACTCCGCCAGCTTGTGCGTCTGCCCGGGCCCGTACGCGACGTCGACGAACGGGAACTGCTTGAACACCAGCTCCTTCATCGACTGCGACCAGCAGCCGCCGACGCCGATCACGCGCTCGGGGTCGCGTGCCTTGAGGTCCTTCGCCTCCTGCAGGCGCGCCACGAAGCGCGTGTCGGCCTTCTCGCGGATCGAGCAGGTGTTGAAGAGGATCACGTTGGCCTGCTCGACGCTGTCCGCCTCGTCGTAGCCGAGCGACTCGAGCATTCCCTTCGTGCGCTCCGAGTCGTGCTCGTTCATCTGGCAGCCGAACGTGGTGAGGTGGTAGCGCTTCCCGCTGGAGGTCTGGTCGGTGCTCGCCATCGGCTTCCTCCTACTCTGCCTGCACGCTTGAATGAATGAGGCCCCCGGATGCTTTTCAGGCATCCGAGGGCCTCGCGGTGGGCCCCCCGGCAGGCTTTTGAGGCCTTGGGAGATATGTGGTGCTCCCGCAGGCTTTTGAGGCCTTGGGAGCTATGGTGGCCCCGCAGGCTTTTGAGGCCTTGGGGCGGAGGCTTTTGAGGCCTCCTTTGCTACTCGAAAAGTAGCGTAGGGCGTCACGCTCAAGTTCGCAATTAGGGTAATTGGCGACGCTGTTCGCTGCTCGTGAACTACAGCTAGCCCTCCCTGGGCACGAACCGTACGCCGACCGCCATCGCGTCCTCCTTCGCGAGCGGAATCTCCTGCCCCGCCTCGTCGAGCGCGGGATACGGGCGCAGCTCGACCTGGTAGCCGTGGTCTCTCGCCCACCGCCGCAGGTTCGTGCGGAACGTCGCCGACGAGCTGTCGTAGTCCTCGCCCCTCACGAACTTCCACGCCTGGCCGTCGGCCCACTGGCTGAAGTCGAGCCTTGAGCGGGATCTCCTGTCGGGCAGGTTCTCGAGCAACTCGGGCACCCTGTCTTGCCTCCTGAATTCGGGGCCGCCAGGATGACGCGCGCACGCGCGGACAGCGGCTCGTTTCGGAGAAGTCCGAAGCGGTGCCGGCGGCGGCGAGCGGCGGGCTACAACCCGCATCCATTGCTGACGCTGCGGAAGTTCTCGGTGCATGTGGGCAATGCCGCCGCCGCAGGCGGCGTCGCCGCGTACGTGCTGGAGCCGGCCGACGCGCCGCAGGCGTACGCGCGCGCGAACGACGGCGGTGGCGACGGCGCGCCCGCGCGGGCGAACGTCATGTGGCTGGGGTCGGACGGCGCCCTCGCGGCGTTCGGGGTGGCGCGCGGGGCCGAGGTCACGCGGGAGCACCTGGAGATCGCCGTGCAGGGCCAGCACGTCGAGAGCGGGTCGCAGGTGCGCAAGCCGGGCCGCATCAAGCGGGCCGTCGCCGGCGCGGACGGCGGTCCGCGCAGCGATCGGCTCGGCAACCCCGTCGTCGATGTCGTCGACGGCGTCGCCAACCTCGACATGACGTTCTCGGCGCCGAAGTCCGTCTCGGTCGTCTGGAGCCAGGCCGAGCAGGAGCAGCGCGCGGAGATCGAGCAGGCGATCGTCGTGGCCGCGAACGCGGCGTTCGAGCACATGACGATGACGAAGGGCGTCGTGCGGCCGCGCGTCAACGGCGAGCGCGGCTTCGCCCCCGCGCACGGCATGGCGGTGGCCGCGGCCCTGCACGCGACGGCGCGCCGCGCGGCCGACGAGCCGGCGCCCGCGCCGCAGCTTCACGTGCACGGCCTGCTGATCGGCGTCGAGGACGCCGCCGGGGCGCTGCGGGCGCCTGATCCGTGGGCGATGTTCAAGCACGACGCGGCGTTGGAGGGGGGCGCGGTCGGCCGCGCGATGCTCGCTCACGAGCTGGTGGGCCTCGGGTACGCGGTCGAGCCCGACACCGGCCGCCGCGCGCGCTTCTTCGAGTTGCGCGGCGTCCCCGCGGAGCTAGTGGAGGCGATGTCGGGTCGCGCGCGGGAGGTCGAGCGCGGCGCGCGCGAGGCGGAGGCGAGGCGAGGGCAGCCGCTGATCGGCGGCGCGATCGGGATGATGGCGGCCGAGACGCGCCTCGCGAAGGACGCGAAGCACTCGCCCGAGCAGGTAGCCGAGGCGTGGGACGCGCTCGCCCGCGGGCTCGACTTCGGTCCGGCGCAGGCGGCGGCGCTGCGGCGCGAGCCCGGCTATGCGGCCGCGCTGTCCGAGCGGCGCCGCGAGGCTCGCGACGCGATCATGGCCAAGGTCGCCGAGCAGGGCCCGACGGTGTCGGTCGGGTCGGCGCGCGCGATCGCCTGGGAGGCGGCGGCGGGGCGGCTGGACCCGCACGAGGCGCACGAGCTGCTCGAGGCGATGGAGCAGGACGGGACGCTCGTCGCGCTGACGCACGAGCGGGTCACGACCTCGGCGGTGCGCGGGCTGGAGGAGCACGTGCTCGCGGTCGCCGCGCAGGCCGGTGTACGGCGCGGCGCGGCCCTGTCGGAGGAGGCGCGCGCGAGAGGGATCGCGGAGGCGCGCACGACCGGGATCGCGGGCGCGCGCGAGGCGGGGATCGCCGCGACGCGCACCGCGCATGGGTCCCGCGAGCTGCTCGGCCCAGAGCAGCTCCGGGCGCTCTCGACGCTGACCGGGGGCGAGGCGTGGAGCATTCTGACGGGGCACGCCGGGACGGGCATGGACGCGACGCTGGCGGCGTTCGCGCGCGCCTGCGCGGCCGGCGGCTGGCAGCTGATCGCGTGCGCCTCCGACGGTCGCGCCGCGCGGCGGCTCGGACAGCAGCTCGGTGCGCCCTTCCACACGATCAAGGTGCTCGCGCGGCGTGTGCGGGACGGCCAGCTCCAGCTCGACGAGCGCACCGTGGTCGTGGTCGAGGAGGCCGGCAGGGTCGGGCTCGCGCTGTGGGCCGAGCTCGCGGGCCTGCACGAGCTGCATGGCGCGCGCGTGCTCGCCGTCGGACACGAGACGCGGGCGGAGGCGGCCGCCCGGCCGGGGCTGCTCGCGCGCATGCTGCGGATGCCGCAGATCCCCGTCGCCGAGCTGACGGAGCCGCAGGGCCGGGCCGGGCATGCCGACCTGAGCGCCGTGCAGCCGTGGCTCGGGCGCTACCAGGCCGCGCTCGACCGCGGCCGCGCGAGCGAGGCGGTCGAGCTGCTGCACGCGGAGGGCGCGCTGACGCTCTACGACGACCGCGACTCCGCGCTGCAGGGGCTGGTCGCCGACTGGGATCGCTGGCGCCATGCCTTCGGGCCGGGCGAGGCGGTGATGATCGTCCAGGGCTCCGGCGCGGATCTCGACCGGGTCAACATGCTCGCGCAGGCGCAGCGGCTCGCGACGGGCGACATCGCCGGCGAGGGCGTGAGCGCGGTCGATCGCGACTACCTGCTCCACGCGGGCGACGTGGTGGCCTTGTGCGTCGGCCCCTATTCAGTCAGGCACGACGGCGACGGCCCGCGGCCACCGCGCGTCGAGAACGGCTCGGTCGGCGTCGTCGCGGCTGTCGACGCCGAGGCCGACCGCGTGCAGGTGCGGTTCGACGAGCCCGGTCGCGATCCGCGGCTGGTGTCGATCGACCAGGCGGCGTGGCGCGCCCGGCGCGAGGCGGGCGAGCGCCGGGTCCCCGCGCTGCGGCTGGCGTACGCGAGCGGCACGCTGCCGGCGCAGGGCGCGACCGTCCGTGCTGCCGTCGTGCTGGTCGGCAGGGAGGTCGACGACCGGTCGAGCACGTACGTCGGCGAGGCCCGCGGCATCGAGCGCCACAGCGTCCACGCCGCGCGCGAGAACCTCGGCGCCGAGGGCGGCGACGAGCAGCGGCGGCTGCGCTACGCGGAGCGGATCGCGGCGTCCCGTAGCCGCAGCGCTCCCGCTCGCGCCGCCGCCGACGAGCTCGACCCGAGCGTTCGCATCAGCTTCAAACGCCGCGACACAGAGCCGGTGCCGCGGCTGCCATGGCGAGCCGAGTAGGACCCCTTAGCGTTCCAGACTAGACGGACAAATAGGCGCACTCAATCGTCGCTGTCGGATTGACGAAAACGCCCGCAGAAAAGCGGTTTGCCGCGCCCCGTCCTGGCATAATTCCCACCACTCATGTTCACGGTCCGCAAGCTCGCCACCGCTGTCGGTGACATGCAGGCCGCCGTCGGTGCCGCTCGTTACCTCCTGGACCCCGACGAGGCCCCGCAGGCGTACACCCAGGCAGGCGGCGCCGGGGACCTCAACCTGTGGGATGGCGGACACGACAACCGAGTGAACTCGGTGTGGATGGGTTCAAGATCCGCACTCAAGCAATTGGGCATCGAGTGGGGGACCGAGGTCAGTGAAGGACATCTGGTGTCCGCGTTGCAGGGACAGCACGTGCTCACCGGGAAGCAGGTGCGCAAGAAGGCGCGGATCCAGATACGGAAGCTGAACAAGCAGGGGCAGCCGAAGCTGCAGAAGGAC
>DATHEP010000219.1:0-7314 GCA_035318525.1 Conexibacter sp. | reverse complement strand
CGCCGGGGCCATCCCCGATCTCACGTTGCGCGCGCATGCGCTCGACAAGCTGCGCACCGAGGGCATGACCGCAGAGGGAGCGGCAGCGTTCGCGATCGTCGCAACCCCCCGCTCGTGCCGCGACGTCGTGCGCCTGTGCGTCGCGCTGGAGGTGATCTACGACTACGTCGACGCGCTCGCCGAGCAGCCCGCCTGCGACGTGCTCGCGAACAACCGTCACCTCTACTGCTCGCTCGGCGCAGCGCTGGCCCCGAGCGCGCCCGCCCGCGACCACTACCGCTACCACCCGCAGCGCGACGACGGCGGCTACCTGCAGGAGCTGATCGCGACGTGCAACGCGGCCCTGCTACGCCTGCCCTCCCATGCCGTCGTCCTGCCACACCTGCAACGCGTCGCCGCGCGCGCCGGCGAGGCGCAGAGTCTGCACCATGCGGCCGCGCACGGCGGGGAGCCGGCGCTTGCACGCTGGGCGGCGTCGATCCGTCCGGTCGGCTCAGCGCTGCACTGGTGGGAGTTGGCCGCCGCCGCCGGCTCGCCGCTCGGCTTCTACGCGCTCGTCGCGGCCGCGGCGCACCCGGCGACCAACGCGCGGGACGCAGCCGCCGTCGAGCGGGCCTACTTCCCGTGGATCGCCGCTCTCTCCTGGCTGCTGGAGAGCCTCGTCGACCAGGACGACGATCGCGGCTCCGGCGAGCACAGCTACATCAGCCACTACGCGTCCCCCGACGAGGCCGCGCGACGCCTCGCGACGATCGCCGAACGCGCCGGCGCCGATGCGGCATGCCTTCCGCGCGCCAGTCGCCACCTGTTGCTGCTGGCAGGCATGACCGCAATGTACCTCTCGTATGCGGGCGCGGCCGGCAACGAAGCGCGCGACGGCGCCAACGCCGTGCAGCGAGCGATCGGCGGGCCGCTCCCCTTGCTGCTGTGGACGCTGCGACTACGCCGCCGCCTGGCAGCCCTGCGACTACGAGGCCGCGCCGCTGCCGGCGCGTGAGCGGCCGTGGAGCGGGACGACGCGGGCGTCGACGGTCGCCTCGGCGCGCAGCACGCCGCCGCTCATCGTGAGCGCGCGGTCGACGCCGGAGACGCCCATCGCCTCGCCGGTCGTCATCAGCACCGCGACGTCGCCGTCGGCGAGCGAGCGCACGAGCAGCAGGACCTCCTCGCGCTCGAGCAGGTCGACGTGGCGCGTCGGGTCGTCGACCAGCAGCAGCCGCGGCGCCGACACGAGCGCCTGCGCGAGCGCGACGCGCACGCGCTGCGTCGGCTCGAGGTCGCGCGGATGCAGCTCGGCGCAGCCAGCGGCGCCGACGCGCTCCAACTGCAGCGCCGCACGAGCGCGGGCGACCTCCGGCGCCACCCCGCGCGCGAGCAGCGGGATCGCGACGTGGTCGAGGATCGACTCGCCGCCCGCGCCGTCGAGCGACACCTGCACGTAGCCGATCCCGTCCGCGACGCCGTCGGCCTGCGCGCCCGCGACGGCCGCGTCGTCGAACCGCACGACGCCCGCGTCAGGTGTCTCGAGGCCGGCCGCCACGCGCAGCAGCGTCGTGCGACCGGAGCGCGACACGCCCCAGATCGCGACGAGCTCGCCGGGCGCGACCGTCAGCGAGACGTCGTCGAGCGCGACGACCTCGCGCCGCCCCTGGCGGAAGCGCTTGCTGACGCCCTCAAGCGTCAGCAGCGTCATGCCCGGGTCCCGTTCTCGCCGCCTGTCCGCCCTCGAAGGCGTCGATCTCCTTGCGCGCGTAGTCGATCCAGGCGAAGTGCGAGTCGAGCAGCCCGCGCCGCGCGGCCAGCACCAGCCGCTCGACGAGCTCGCCGGCGGCGGCCGCCGGCGTGGCGGCCCTGCGCGCAGGCGGCAGCGGCAGCCGGCTCGCCTCCTCGACGCATGCGCGCTCGTAGGTGTCGACGAGCTCGCGCATCGCCTCGACGCGATCCACCCCGGCGGCGGCGGCGGTGCCGGCGATCCGGCGCATCAGCTCGGCGTGCTGCGGGTCGTCGCGCATGCCCTCCGCGACCCATGCGCGGAAGGCGCGCGCGCCGCTCGCGGTCGCGCGGTAGTGGACCTTCGGCTGGCGGCGGCGGACCGGCGCGGCCTCCTCGGCCGCCCCCACCGACTGCTCGAGCGGCAGCGGCTCGATCAACTCGGCGCGCTCGAGCGCGTTGAGCGCGGCGTAGATCTGGGAGATCGGCGGCTCGAGCACGCCGCCGTAGCGCCGTTCGAGGCGCTGGAACAGCTCGTAGCCGTAGCTGGGGCGCTCGATCACCAGCCCGAGCACCGCCCAGTTCACGGCCGACCTCATTCGCACCGGCGATCCCACCCGACCCCCGTCCGTCGCTTCAAGAAACGTAGGGGGACGCTATTCGACCGGGAGGTGCAAGCGCAACCGGTGACCGCACAGCTCGGCGCGCCGGCCGGCGCGGATCGCGACGCGGTCGCCTAGCCTGGCTGGCGTGAACGTCCTGATCGCGGCCGACATGGAGGGGATCGCGGGCATCGACGACGCCGGCGACTGCCTTCCCTCCCACCCCGCCGCCTACGCGCGCGGGCGGCGGCTGATGACGGACGAGGTGCTCGTCGCGATCGACGCGCTGCGCGCCGGCGGCGTCGAGCGGATCTCGGTCGGCGACTGGCACATGGTGGGCACGAACGTGGAACGCGAGCGGATGCCCGATGGCGTCGAGGTGCGACCGATCGCGGACCTCGCACTGACCGCCGACGACCCGTCGATCACCGCGGCGGCGGGCGGCGGGAAGCTCGACGCGGTCGTGCTGCTCGGCCATCACGCCAGCACGCCCAACCCGCGCGCCTTCTGCTCACACACCTTCATCTGGGAGATGGAGGTGCTGCTCGACGGCGAGTCGCTGAGCGAGGTGCGCACCTACGCGCAGGCGCTCGCGGCCGAGCGGATCCCGGTGCTCGTCTGCTCCGGCGACCGCTGGATGCTCGAGGAGCTGAGAGACGGCGAGCTGGGCAGCGCACGCCTGCTCGCCACGAAGGAGGGCCAGGGCCGCGGCCGCGCCGTCTCGCGCCCGCTCGCGACGACGCGCGTCGAGCTGGCGGAGGCGATCCGCGAGGCGATCGCGGGGCCGCTCGAGCCGCCGCCGGTGCGCAGCTACCCGGCCGAGCTGCGCGTCATCGCCGAGGGCGAGGAGCTGATCGCGACGACCGTGTCCGAGCCGGCCGACCTGCTGCGCACGATCGCGACCGTCTTCCGCTCCAGCGCGGTCTCGAAGGAGTACCGCCAGCTCGCGCAGTTGCTGCCTTCGGGCCACGACTCGGCGCTGCGCCGCGTCCACCGCCGCCTCGGCAGCTTGCTCGCCACGCCGGTCATGCGCTCGAAGGAGCGGCGCTGGCTGGCGGCGGCGCCGTAGACCCGAGGTCCGCTCGGCGCACGCCGCGGGCCGCTCACCGCCGTCGGCTCAGCGGGGATCGGCTCGTCACGACGCCACCACCGGCAGCTCGATGTACGACGGCCGCTCGGCGTCGTGGTGGATGCGCTGGCGCGCGACCTCGAAGCGCGCGTCGCGCTGGTCGCCCGTGTTGAGGTTGCGGTCCCAGCGCGGGAAGCTGCTGCTCGTGACGTGCACGCGCAAGCGGTGGCCGGCGAGGAAGACGTTGCTCGTCGACCACAGATCGATCTCGACGCGCCGCGGCGCGTCGGCGCCCTCCACGACCCGCAGGATCCCGTCGCAGAGGTTGAACGAGCGGCCGTCCGGATGCACGTCGCACAAGCGCGCGACCCAGTCGGTCGACGGCGCCGAGCTCTCGGCGTGCAGCACGACACGCACACGCCCCGTCACCTCCAGCTCCTCGCGCAGCGGCTCGGACGTGAACACGCACACGTCCTCCCGCGCCTCCACCCCCGCCTGATCGAACGGCCCCGAGGGGACTGTGGGCTTCAGCACCACGTGCCCGCCGACCGTCGGGACCGGATCGGCCGGGTCGTAGACGAAGGTCGTGGGCTCGTCGCCGTCGCGCGCGGCGCCGGGCAGCAGGTCGCCGCCGGCCCCGAGGAACCAGCGCTCTTCGCGCGCTCGCTCCAGCGGCCACGCGCGCTCGTCGCGCCACTCGTTGCGGCCCATCACGAAGATCCGCACGGGCGTCTCGTCCGGCTCCTGCTGCGGCGCGGCGTCGGGTGTCAGATAGCGCCGATGCCAGGCGAGCTGCTCGCCCGTGACGTCGCCGTGCGGGTGCGCCGGCACGCCGAGCGCGCCGGCGCGGATGCCGAAGCGCAGCTCGCCGATCGGGTCGCTGAGCGCCTCCGGCTCGTGCCCCCACGGGCCGACGAGCAGGCGCGAGGGGCGCCCGAGCGCCGCCATTGCGACGTAGTTGTCGAGCGTGCCCTGGAGGAAGATGTCGTACCAGCCGCCGATGTGGAAGCTCGGCACCGTCACGCGCTCGTGCTGGCCCGCGACGCGACACCACGCCGGCACGTCGGGCTCCGTCGCCATCCGCAGCGACCCGAGGTCGGGCACGCCATGGCGGCTGACGACGGTCGACTCGTGGGCCGGGAGGTGCTCGTACCCGCGCCCGGCCGCCAGTCGGTCGTAGTCGTCGAGCACCGCCCCGACCGCCCGCGCGCGCTCCTCGTCGGAGCCCTCCACCTTCAGAGCGACATGCCCCGCGCCCGTCTCCAGGCCCCAGTGGAGCGAGACGCCGAACTCGAGCGCGCCGCCGCGCGCGAGCAGCCCGTCGAGCGGCTCCGACCACGTGCAAGCGGGTGAGATCGAAGCGAGCGAAGGCGGCTGCTCGATCGCCGCCAGCCACTGCGTGTTGCCGAAGTAGCTGGGGCCGTACATGCCCACGCGGCCGTTCGAGCCGGGCAGTCTCGCCGCCCACTCGACCGTGTCGTAGCCGTCCTCGCGCTCGTACCGGAACGGCAGCCACTCCCCCTCCGAGGCGAAGCGGCCGCGTGTGTCCTGCACGACGACCATGAAGCCGTGCCGCGCGGCCTCGATCGGGTCCAGCCAGAAGCTCATGAGACGCGGGTCGTCCTTGCGGTACGGGAGGCGGGCGAGCAGCGTCGGCCACGGCCCGGTGCCGCTGGGGCGATAGACGTTGGCGCGCAGCGTCACGCCGTCGCGCATCCGCGCCGGGACGTCGAGCTCCACGGTGACGGCCGCGGGCGGCGGCGTCGATGCACTCATTCGCTGACTCCTCGTGTGTCGGTCGCGGGGCAGGCCATCGGCGTCACCCGACGACTTCCAGGTCCTCGCGCAACGGCTCCGCCACGCTCATCCGGTGGCGTCCGTCGCCGGGCGGTCGCCCGCGCGCGGGTCGCGCGGCGGCAGCAGCGGGAGGGCGTGCTCGCGGATCGCGCGGGCGAGCACCTCAGGGTCCCACTCCCAGTGCCGCTCGCTCTTCATCTCGACGGCCCACATGCCGTCGTAGCCGGTCGCGAGGACCGCGTCGACCGCCTCGCGCAGCGGCAGGACCCCCTCGCCCGGCAGGGCGGCGCGGTCCGCGTCGCGCCAGTCCGGCCCGGCTCTCGCGTGCGTGTCGCCGATGTGCACCGACAGGATCAGCTCGCGGTCGAGCGCGGCGACCTCCTCCCAGGGCGTCCCGACCGTCCACAGGTGCCAGGTGTCGAGGCACAGGCCGAGGCGGTCGGCGCCGACCTGCTCGATCACTTCGAGCGCCTGCGACAGCTCGCGGAAGCGCGAGAAGACGACCGGCTCCAGCGCCAGCTTGACGCCATGCGCCGCGGCCACGTCGGCCAGCTCGCCGAGTGACGCGACGAGCGCGCGACGCTGCTGCTCCCAGCTCGCGCCCTCGAAGTCGTTGAGCGCGACGACCTGGATCGCGGGGCAGTCGAGCGCCGCCGCGACCTCGGCCATCCGCGCGCACTCGGTCAGAAGCTGCCCACGGGTCTCCGCGTCGCGCGCCTCGATCGGCAGCAGCGTGTCGAGCAGCGTCACGCGCAGCGGCCCGAGCGCCTCGCGCAGGTCGTCCGTCGTGAAGCCCGCGTCGAGGTAGCGGATCAGCTTCGGGATCCACAGCTCGATCCCGTCGTAGCCGCAGGCACGCGCGACACGAACGTCGGTCACGACGTTCGTGTGCATGATCGTGGCGGCGTGCAGCGCGATCTGCATGCGGCGGCTCGTCAAGGTATCAATCCTGTCCAATGCAATTGGGATGCGCAAACACTCGCCGTCAGATGGGCGTGAAAGGTGCATCTGGGAATTGTGCTGTCACTCCACCTGCGTTGAATCCCACTCGTACTTGTCGAAGAAGTTGCCGTCGGGGATCGGCTCGCGCGGAAGCGCGCGACGCACCAGCTCGACCGACTTCTCGACCCCCTCGTCCATCGTCATGAAGGGGTCCTCGAGCTCGACCGACACGACGTCGTCGTAGCCGTTGCGTCGCAGTGCCGTGAAGAAGTCGCGCCAGAACGACCCCGCGTGGCCGTAGCCGATCGCGCGGTAGGTCCAGCTGCGCGCGTCCCAGTCGTCGTAGCGGCAGGCCGGCACGACGCCGTCGCGCGCGATCGTGCGCGCGTCGAGCTTGACGTCCTTCGCGTGCGCGTAGCCGATCGCGCCGCGAAGCTGCTCGACGTAGACGATCGGGTCGATCCCCATCCAGAAGACGTGCGAGGGGTCGACGTTCGCGCACAGCGTCTCGCCGCACGCCTCGCGCAGCCGCAGGAACGTCTGCGCGTTGTAGACCATGAAGCCGCCGATCGGCTCCATGCAGATCGTCACCCCGTGCGCCGCCGCGACGGCGCAGGCCTCGCGCCAGTACGGGATCAGCCGCTCCTCCCACTGCCACGTGTACGCCTGCTCCAGGTCGGCGTAGATCGAGGGGACGATCCAGTTCGGCGCGCGGTCGTGCGGGCCGCCGGCGGGCACGCCCGAGATGACCGTGACGCGCGTCACGCCGAGCTGCTCGGCGAGCGTGCACATCGCGGCGAAGTCCTCGTGCGCGGCCTGCGCGCGCGCTTCGTCGGGGTGGATCGGGTTGCCGTAGACGCCGAGCGCGGCGATCTGCAGCCCGCGCGAGGCGATCGAGTCGCGGAACGCCGCCAGTGCGGCGTCGTCGGCCGCCAGCGCGAGCGGGTCGACGTAGCCCTTCGGCACATGCCCGCCGCCGCACGGCTCGACGTGCGTGACGCCGTTGCGGACCGCGAGGTCGAGCGCCTCCTCCCAGCTGCGGTCGAGCCGCGGGTCGATCACGAGTCCGAGCTGCATCGGCTCCTCCTCACCCGCGTCGGCGGTCGGTCTCCAGGTCGTAGTGGTCCATGCCGGGGTAGTCGCCCTTGATCGTCCAGCCGCCGTCGACGTGGAGGATCTCCCCCGTCATGAAGG
>DATHEP010000218.1:0-3880 GCA_035318525.1 Conexibacter sp. | reverse complement strand
GGCCGTAGAGGTCCTGGCCGTGGTAGCGCAGGCTGCCGCTCACCGCTGCGCCGGGGATCAGGTCGTTCATGCGGTTGAGGCAGCGCAGCAGGGTGCTCTTGCCGCAGCCCGACGGGCCGATCAGGGCGGTGATGTCGTGCTTGTAGATCGGGAAGCTGACGTTCTTGACGGCCGGCTGGCCGCTGTATGCGACCGCCACGTCCTCGATCTCGAAGACCTTGTCGGCCCCTGCCTGCCGCTCAGCGTGCTGCTCGGCGACGATGCGCTGCGAGAGGCCGTTCGCCCCCGGCGTCACGGCCTCCTCGATCGCGTCGTGATCGGCGCGGACGTCGGGATCGGTCACGGCTCTGGTTCCTCCTACCACTGTTGCTCGTATCGGTTGCGCAGCCAGACGGCGAACGCGTTCATGGCAAGGAGCACGACCAGCATGACGATCACGCCGGCCGATGCCAAGACGCGGAACTCGTCCTGTGGACGGGTCGCGTAGTTGAAGATCTGCACCGGCAGCGCGGAGTAGCCGTCGGAGCCGAGGAACGTCGGGTCGAACGTGACGAACGTCGCGGCGCCCACCAACAGCAGCGGGGCCGTCTCTCCGATCGCGCGCGAGATCGCGAGGATCACTCCCGTGATGATGCCCGGGATCGACGCCGGCAGCACCTGCCGGCGGATCGTCTGCCACTGCGTCGCGCCGAGCGCCAGCGAGCCCTCGCGGATCGACGGCGGCACCGCACGGATCGCCTCGCGCGCGGCGAGGATCACGGTCGGCAGCACGAGCAGTCCGAGCGTCAGCGAGCCGGCCGCGAGGATGAAGCCGAGGTCGAGCGGGCCGCGCACGATGAACGCCAGCCCGAGGATGCCGTAGATGATCGACGGCACGCCCGCGAGGTTCTGGATGTTGAGCTCGACGAGCCGGTTCCACCAGCGCGTCTTGTCGGCGTACTCCTCCAGGTACACGGCTGCGCCGATGCCGAGCGGCACGACGAGCACGATCACGCCGAGGATCAGGTAGAGGGTGCCCATCAGTGCGGGGCGGAAGCCCGCTCTCTCGGCGGACGAGGAGGGCGCGTCGGTGAAGAGGCTGAGGCTGAGGGCGGGCGAGCCCTTGACGAACGCCTGGACGACGATCGCGCACAGCCCGGCGAGCGCGAACGCGATCGCCAGCAGCAGCAGCGCATAGAAGATCTGGCCGGTGACCTTGTCGCGTCCGCGGCCATCCGTCAGCGAGGCGGTCACCGAGCGGGCGCCGGCGGCGGCGAGGCGGGTGCGCTGGGCGCCTGGGAGTCGGGGGTCGATCGTGGACATCTACTCGTACACCTCGCGGTACTTGCGCACGAGCCGGATCGCGAACATGTTCATCACCAGCGTCATCACGAACAGCAGCGTGCCGACGGCGAAGATCGTGTCGTACTTGACGGTGCCCGGCGAGATGTCGCCCGTCGCGGTGGTGCCGATGAACGCGGTCATCGTCTGCACCGAGCTGCCGGGGTCGAAGGTCAGGTTGGGCGAGGAGCCGGCGACCAGCAGCACGACCATCGTCTCGCCGACCGCGCGCGAGGCGGCCAGCACGATCGAGGCGACGATGCCGGAGATCGCAGCCGGGAAGACGACCCGCAGCGCGACCTTCATCTTCGTCGCGCCGAGTCCGTAGGCGCCCTCGCGCAGGGAGCGCGGCACCGCGCGCATCGCGTCGTCGGAGATCGAGGCGATGATCGGGACGATCATCAGGCCGATCGCGAGCCCGGCGATGCCGGCGCTGAAGGGCGGGATGTTCACGAGGAAGGGGAAGACCTCGGCGAGCGTGGGGCTGAGGAAGATCAGCGCGAAGACGCCGATCGCGACGGTCGGGATGCCGGCCAGGATCTCGATGATCGGCTTGACGGTCTTGCGCACGCGGGGTGGCGCGTACTCGCTCAGGTAGATCGCCGACAGCAGGCCGACGGGGACTGCGACGAGCATCCCGTAGAGGCTCGTCGAGAGCGTGCCGACGACGAGCGGCAGCACGCCGAAGCTTGAGGGCGTGAACGACGGCGCCCACTTCGTGCCGAACAGGAAGTCCGGCAGCGAGACCTCCGCGAAGAAGGAGACGGTCGGGGCGAGCAGCGAGACGACGATCGCCGTCGTCGTGAGCACGGAGAGCAGGGCGCAGAGGGCGAGCAGCCCCTTGATCACCTTCTCGCCGTAGCGCGGGGAGGGCGCCGTGAGCGCCGGGGGCGGAGGGCCCGCCCCCGGCGCCGACAGGGCGCCGATCACATTGCGTGCGTCCATGGTTCGGTGCGACCGGCGCCCGCGACGGGGCTAGCTGCCGCTCTCCTCGGTCGAGCCGCCGGCCGTGGCGATCAGTCTCTCGAGGTTCGCCTTGCTCTCGGTCATCTGCTCGTCGGTCAGGGCGATGAAGCCGACCTCGGGCGCAACCGTCTCGATGTTGTCGAGGTAGAACTGCAGGAAGGCGTCCATCTCCGGCCGCGCGAGCGCTCTCGCCGACGGGTAGATGAAGAGCCCGCGGGCGAGCGGTCTGTACGTGCCGTCGGCGACCGTCTCGGGGGAGGGGGCGACGCAGCCAGCGCCGCCGTCGATCTCGAGCGCGTTGACCGCGTCGGAGTTCTCCTCGTAGTAGGAGTAGCCGAAGTAGCCGATGCCGCCCGGTGCGCCGGAGACGCCCGTCACGGTCTGGTTGTCGTCCTCGCCGACGTTGTTGTAGTCGGTGCGCTGCGCGCCCTCCTCGCCGTTCACCGTCTCGGTGAAGTACGCGAAGGTGCCCGAGTCGGTGCCCGGGCCGAAGGCGACGAGCTCGGCGTCGTAGGACGGGTCGGTCCCTCTGACCTCGCTCCAGTTCTTCACGCTGGAGTCCGGGCCCCAAATCTCCGCGACCTGGTCGGTCGTAAGGCATCTGATCGGGTTCTCGGGGTTGACGACGACGGTCAGCGCGTCGTTGGCGACCGTGATCTCCTCCCACTCGACTCCGCCTCTTCTGCAGGCGGCGATCGTCTCGTCGTCGATTCTGTCGGAGGCGTCGTTGGCGTCCGTCTCGCCCTGGCAGAACTTCTCGAAGCCGCCGCCTGTGCCGGACGTGCCGACCGAGATCCTCACGTCGGAGTGCTCGGCCATGAAGCGCTCGGCCATCGCCTCCGTGAGCGGGCCGACCGTGCTCGAGCCGTCGATGCGGATCGTGCCGGAGAGCGAGGCGGTGTCGCTCCCGCCGGTCGTCTCGCTCGAGTCGTCGCTGCTGTCGCCGCACGCGGCGACGCCGAGCGCGAGCACGATCGCACCGCTCAGCGCGGCGTACCTCAGATTCCTCACAGCATGCTCCTTGCTTCGTCGGGGGACGACGGCTCGGCGTCCTCCACGGGCGCCTCGTCGTCGGTCGGGTCGGGGGTGAAGCGGTAGCCCAGGCGGTAGTGGGTGTGGATGAACCGCCAGTCGGGAAGCGCCTGCTCGAGCTTCGCGCGCAGCTTGCGCACGTACACGTCGACGGCGCGGTCGTTCGGCGCCATCGCGTGGCCCCAGCAGAGCTCGAACAGCAGCTCGCGCGAGAGCACGCGATCGGGACGCCGCATCAGCGCGACCAGCAGGTCGAGCTCGCGCGGGGTGAGGGGGACCACCTGACCGTTCGCTCGCGCGGTGTACGCGCTCGGCACGACTTCAAGCGCGCCGGCCCGCAGTTCCTCCTGGGGTGCTCGTGACGTCACGGCCCACAGCATCGGGGCCGCGCGCCCCGATCTGGTTACCGACTTGTGAAGCGAGCGTGAACGAGTTGTGTCAGCTGCTGCGGGCGCGCGTGATCTGCGCGAGCCGCTCGAGCGATTGCCGCAGCAGACGCGAGATCTGCATCTGCGAGACGCCGATCTGCGTCGCGATCTCGCTCTGCGTCATGTCCTCGATG
>DATHEP010000217.1:0-3378 GCA_035318525.1 Conexibacter sp. | reverse complement strand
CTGCTTGATCGCCTCAGCCGCCTCGACCGTGATCTGGTCATCCGTCTCGTCGCGCTTCTCGATCCCGAGGTCGAAGTACCGCAGGTCGACGTCGAGGTAGGGGAGGATCAGCTGCTGCTTGATGAACGCCCAGATGATGCGGGTCATCTCGTCGCCGTCGAGCTCGACGACCGGGTTCTTCACCTTGATCTTGGTCATTGGGTTTCGGTCTCTCTGGAGGAGGCTGAGGAGGGCGGGTTGTAGCATCGCCGGCCGATCCGCCGCATACAGGAGATGACCACGTGACTGACACCCCACCCGTCAAGGTCGCCGTCACCGGCGCCGCCGGCCAGATCGGCTACAGCCTGCTGTTCCGCATCGCGAGCGGTGCGCTGCTCGGGCCCGACCAGCCGGTCGAGCTGCGCCTGCTCGAGATCACCCCCGCGCTCAAGGCCGTCGAGGGCGTGATCATGGAGCTCGACGACTGCGCCTTCCCGCTGCTCGCCGGCGTTGAGGCCTCCGACGACCCGAACGTCGTGTTCGACGGCGCGAGCGTCGGCCTGCTCGTCGGCGCCCGGCCGCGCTCGAGAGGGATGGAGCGCGCCGACCTGCTGGAGGCCAACGGCGGCATCTTCAAGCCGCAGGGCCAGGCGATCAACGCTCACGCGGCGGACGACGTGAAGATCCTCGTCGTCGGCAACCCCGCCAACACGAACGCGCTGATCGCCGCCAGCAACGCGCCCGACGTCCCGCGCGAGCGCTTCCACGCGATGGTCCGGCTCGACCACAACCGCGCGATCAGCCAGCTCGCGGCGAAGACCGGCGCCGCCGTCGCGGACATCACGAACGTGACGATCTGGGGCAACCACTCGGCGACGCAGTACCCCGACATCTTCAACGCGAAGGTGCGCGGCCAGAACGCCGCCGGGCTGGTGAACGACCAGGCCTGGCTCGAGTCGGACTTCATCCCGACCGTGCAGAAGCGCGGGGCGGCGATCATCGACGCGCGCGGCGCCTCCAGCGCCGCATCCGCGGCGAACGCCGCGATCGACCACGTGCGCGACTGGGTGCTCGGCACGCCCGAGGACGACTGGGTCTCGATGGGCGTCCCGTCCGACGGCTCCTACGGCATCGCCGAGGGGATCATCACGGGCCTGCCCTGCACGACGAAGGACGGCGAGTACACGGTCGTCGAGGGACTCGACGTCAACGAGTTCTCGCAGGGGCGGATCGACGCCACGGTCGCCGAGCTGCGCGAGGAGCGCGCTGCGGTCGAGCAGCTCGGGCTGGTCTAGGCGCGCGTCATGCGATCTGCGCGCGGCCGACCGGCCGCGCGCGGGTCCCGCATGCGACGCCGTGTCTCTGCGTCACGGCGTCGCATGCAGAATCAGGCCGGGTGCCAGCCCTTGCCCTCGCGGCGGACCTGCCCGTCGTCGGCCAGCTGCGGCAGGACGCGGTACAGGTAGTTCGGCTTGATGCCCATGAGCTTCGCGAGCTCGGGGATCGTGATGCCGGGCCGCGCGCGCACGAGCTCGACCGTCTGCGTCGCTCGCGTGTTGTCGCCGCGGCTGCCGCGAGGCCGCCCGCGGCGGGCGCCGTTCGTCGCTGCCGGACTGGCCGCCGGACTGCGACGACGCGTGGGCGCGCCCACGTCGTTCAGCGCGGCCGAGGCGGCCTCGAGCCGATAGAACTCCTCGATGAGCGGGCGCAACTCCTGCAGTCGCTCCTCGATCTCTCGTACTTTCGCGTCAAGAAAGTCCGCCACGTCTGCCTCCGGTCCCCTGTGGTTCGCCGCTAATCCATCGATAGCCTATTGGGAAACAAGGACGCTTCGCCGTGTCCTTGATGGATGCGCATGAACATTGTCGACATCAAGCGTGTGGTGCGAATTGCGATTCATGCGCTGTTCCTGCCCCCCGGTGCGTCGTAGCACGGTACGACACCTCGACCGATTGGCATCCTAGCGGAGCGACGGCGCGCGTACGGGGATTCCCGCGGTGCGCTTACTGAGACTCGACAAGCTGCTTGAGACGCTGAAGCGAACGCTGCGCCTCTCGCTGGGAGAGCCCGCCGACGAGCACCCGACCGGCGACCGCGCCAAGCGCTCCTCCGGGGGGCTTGAATTCGTTGGTGTACTCGAAGCTGGTGCCGCCCTTACCGTCCGGGTGCAGCTCGTAGACGATCGAGGCGCGTGAATGAGCGGGCCCGTGGCCCTCCCACACGGCACGCCGCGGCTCGTCGAGGGCGACGACGGTCCACCCGACGTGCAGGGGGGCGCCGCGCAGGTTGAGCGTCTGCTCGAACGTCGAGCCCCGACGCAGCCGCGGCGGCACGTCACCGAGGCTGCGGTGGATCGTCACCCAGTCGGCGAGCCGGTGAGGGTCCATGACGATCTCCCACACGCGTTCAGGGGGCGCGGCGATCGCGATCACGGTGTGGACCTGTGTCACCGTGCGGACCCTACCCACCGCAGGTGAACGCCGTGCCGGCCCGCGTGCGACGCGCTGAGCTCACCGCGCGCTGAGCGGCTCGCGGCGCTCCCACTCGCCGAGCGCGTGCTCGATCGCGGCGTCGAGCGAGTGCGGCCGCACCCGCAGCAGCGCCGACCAGTCGTCGTCGCGCGGCAGCAGATCGCTGCCGAGGCCGCCCATCAGCGGCTCGACCAGCTCCCGGCGCTCGCCGGCGATCGCCGCGGCCACCGCGCTGGCAAGCGGCCCGGAGGCCGCCCACCGCGGGCGCTCGAGGCGCACCGATGGCCGGTGCAGCAGCAGCAGGTCGCGGATGCGCTCGATCAGCTCGCCATAGGAGACGACATCGGGGCCGGCGACGTCGAGCGAGCGGCCGGCCGCCGCGGTCGAGGTGGCGGCGCGCGCGAGCGCCTCGATCACGTCGCGCTCGTCGACCGGCTGCGTGCGGTTGACGTGCCATGCCGGCAGCGCGACGAGCGGCAGTCGTTCGATCAGCCGCACGAGGAAGCGGAACGAGCGCGAGCCCGCGCCGATCACGATCGAGGCGCGCAGCGCGGTCGACGCCGGCAGCGCCTCCAGCAGCGTGCGTTCGACGGCGAGGCGGCTCGCGAGGTGGGGGGAGGGCGGCGCGTCGTGCGGGACGAGCCCGCCCAGGTAGACGACACGCTCGACGCCGGCATGCCGCGCCGCATCGGCGAAGCGCTCGGCGGCGGTGCGCTCCCGTGCGCCGAAGTCGGCTCGGGGTTCGCCCCCGACCGCGGTCACCGGCTCCATCGAGTGGATCAGGAAGTACGCGACGTCGATCCCGTCGAGCGCGTCGTCGAGCCCCGTGCCGCTGATCGCGTCGCCGACGACGAGCGGCACGTCCACGGCCACCCGCGTGGGGTCGCGCGCGAAGCCGCGCAGGTCGTGACCGTCGCGCCGCAGGCGG
>DATHEP010000216.1:0-8645 GCA_035318525.1 Conexibacter sp. | reverse complement strand
TCTCCTTCAGCACCGGCGTCACCTCGCGCACGACGAACGGCAGCGAGACGAAGATCGTCGCCAGCACGATCCCCGGCGTCGAGAAGATGACCTGGATGCCGGCGTCGGCGAGCGCGCCGCCGAACCAGCCGTTGACGCCGTAGACGAGGATCAGCGAGAGGCCGATCACGACCGGCGAGATCGCGAACGGCAGGTCGATGATGGCGTTGACGATCCCCTTGCCGGGGAAGCGGCCGCGCGCGATCGCGAGCGCCATCACGATCCCGAAGACGGTGTTGAGGGGCACCGCGATCGCCGTCACCTCGAGCGTCAACCAGAAGGCGCTGATCGCGGCCGGCGTCGTGATCGACTCCCACACGCCGATCACGCCGTTCTCGAACGTGCGGTAGAAGATCAGCCCGACCGGCACCAGGAGCAGCAGCGCGAGGTAGCCGAGCGCGACGACGCGCAGGCCGATCCGCCAGGGGCGCTCAACGGTCATGGCGTGCCCCCCAGCGGCCGAGGCCGCGGATCCCGATCAGAACCGCGAGCGAGACGAGCAGCAGCAGCGTCGAGACGGCAGCGGCGCTCGTCGGCGCGTCGCTCTCGATCAGCTTGAAGACGTAGACCGAGCTGACCTGCGTGTCGAACGGGATGTTGCCGCTGATGAGGACGATCGAGCCGAACTCGCCGACCGCGCGCGCGAACGCGAGCGCCGCGCCAGAGAGGATCGCCGGCACGAGGTTCGGCAGCACGATGCGGCGAAAGATCGTGAGGTTTCTCGCGCCGAGCGACAGCGCCGCCTCCTCCATCTCTCTGTCGAGCTCGATCAGGACGGGCTGAACAGAGCGGATCACGAACGGCAAGGTCACGAACAGCAGCGCGAGCAGCACGGCCGCCTGCGTGAAGGCGATGTCGATCCCGAACGGGCTTCTCGGGCCGTAGAGCGTCAGCAGCGTGAGGCCGGCGACGATCGTCGGCAGCGCGAACGGCAGGTCGATCAGCGCGTTGACGAATCTCTTGCCGGGGAAGTTGTCGCGCACGAGCACCCACGCCATCAGCGTGCCGCCGACGACGTTGATCGCCGCCGTCGCGAGCGACACGAGGATCGTGAAGCGCAGCGCCGCGACCGCCTGTCTGCTCGACACGGCGTCCCAGAACGCGCCGACGCCGCCGTCGAGCGAGTCGACGACGACGGCGGACAGCGGCAGCAGCACGATGATGCTGAGCCACAGCGTGGCGACGCCCACGCCCAGCGCTCCGGTGGAGCGCCAGGCGGGGCGGACGGGAGCAGTCGTGGGCCGCTCCCCCGTGAAGGACGTCGCGCTCACTTGGCGGTCGACACCCCCGCGTCCTCCTCGATCTTCGCGATCGAGCCGTTCTCGATGTCGAAGAACTCGTCGTTCACTCTCTCCCAGCCGCCGAGGTCCTCGATCGTGAAGAGGCCGGGCGGATCCGGGAAGAGCCCTCTCGCCTTCGCAGCCGCCAGCACCTCCTCGTTGACCGGGCGGTAGCCCCAGTCGACGAAGCGCTCCTGGGCCGGTCTCGACAGGACGTAGTCGAGGAAGGTCTGCGCCGCGGCCGGCGCGTCTCTCGTCGTCGCGATGTCGATGTTGATCTCGATCGTGTCGTCGGGGATCACGTAGTCGACCTCCTCGCCCTTCTTCTGGGCGGTGGTCGCCTCGTACTCGTAGGAGAGGAGGACGTCGGCGTCGCCGGAGATGAAGTTCTGCAGCGCCTCGCGGCCGGACTTGTCCTGCACCGGCACGTGATCGACGATCAGCTCTCTGACGTAGTCGAGGCCGGCCTGCGGGTCTCTGCCGCCGCCGGACGCCTGGCCGTACGCGGCGAGCAGGTTCCACTTCGCGGCGCCGGACGAGAACGGGTTCGGCGTGAGGACCTTGACGCCGTCTCTCAGCAGGTCGTCCCACGTTCTGATGCCCTTCGGGTTGCCCTTGCGCACGACGAAGGAGACGACGGACGTCGTCACGAGGCCTCTGTTGGGGCCGGCGTTCCAGTCGGCGGCGACCTGGCCGGAGTCGACGAGCCGCGTCATGTCGGGCTCGGTCGAGAACGTCACGACGTCAGCTCTGAGGCCGGCCTCGACGGCGCGGCTCTGGTCGCCGGAGGCGCCGTACGAGGTCTTGAAGCCGACGTCGGCGCCGTCGGGCGTGCCCTGGAAGTCGGGGATGATCTCGTCGTAGACGACCTCGGGGGTCGAGTAGGCGACGAGCGAGATCTCGGTGCTGCCCTCGCCGCTGTCGGACGAGCCGCCGCCTGCCTCGTCGGAAGAGCCGCCGCAGCCGGCTACGACCAGCAGCGCTCCGAGGGCGAGCAGCGCGGCGAGCGTCCGGCCAACGTGCGAGAACAAAACTCCTCCAACCTTGTCGGGTTTCATGGGTTTGCTGTTATACAGCATTCCTACTCCCTTTGTCGAAAAGCGCGGCGGCGCATAATTGCACATTCTTGATCAGGTTTGTGTAGATAGGCTCCCGTCGCCCCGCGAGTGCGGGCGCTAGCCTTGGGAAGGGCATGAGCGCCACCGAGGAACGCAGACACGTCACGCGCTCGCGCGCGAACCCGGGCGGCATGGACGTGCTGAAGGTGCTCGGCCCCGAGGTGCGCCCCTTCCGCGAGCGCAAGCCGCCGTGGTTCAAGGTCCCCGCCCCCGGCGGCCCGAAGTACCGCGACCTGACGGCGATGATCAAGCAGGAGAACCTGCACACCGTCTGCCAGGAGGCCGCCTGCCCCAACGTCGGCGAGTGCTGGGAGCGCGGCACCGCGACGTTCATGATCCTCGGCGACACGTGCACGCGCCGCTGCGGCTTCTGCAACGTGCAGACCGGCAAGCCGACCTGGAACGACCCGCTCGAGCCCGCCCGCGTCGCGCGCTCGGTCGCGAAGATGGGGCTGCGCCACGCCGTCATCACGAGCGTCGACCGCGACGACCTGCCCGACTACGGCGCGAGCGCCTTCGTCGGCGTGATCCGCTCGATCCGCATGCAGGCGCCGCAATGCAAGGTCGAGGTGCTGACGCCCGACTTCCGCGGTCAGGAGATGCCGCTGGCGAAGGTGATCGCCGAGCGGCCCGACGTCTTCAACCACAACGTCGAGGTCGTGCCGCGGCTCTACCCGGTCGCGCGCCGCGGCTCGGAGTTCCTGCGCTCAGCGCGCGTGCTGCGCAACGCGAAGGAGATGGCCGGCGACGAGGTCGTCACCAAGTCCGGCCTGATGGTCGGCCTCGGCGAGACGCATGAGGAGATGGTCGAGACGTTCGCGATCCTGCGCGAGCACCGCGTGCAGGTGCTGACGGTCGGGCAGTACCTGCGCCCGACCGAGCGCCACCTGCCGATCGTGCGCTACTGGCACCCGGACGAGTTCAAGGCCTTGGAGAAGGCCGCCTACGACCTCGGCTTCGACCACATCGCGGCCGGCCCGCTCGTGCGGTCGAGCTACCACGCCGACCAGCACGTGCCGCAGCAGCAGCCCGGCCACGGACCGCTCGCGGCGTAGGCCGGGCGGGCGGGATGGACGTCGAGACGGCGATCCGCACGCGGCGGACGCACAAGGTCTACGGCTCCGAGCCGGTCGACCGCGCGACGCTCGACGAGCTGCTGGAGCTGGCGACGTGGGCGCCGAACCACCACCTCACGAACCCGTGGCGCTTCCGCGTGCTGGGACCGGTCGCGCTCGCGCACCTCAAGGAGGCGGCCGGACCTGAGGCCGCGGCGAAGCTCGACCGTGCGCCGACGCTCGTGTGCGTGTCGGTCGTCCAGCCGGGCGAGGACGCGGTCGCCGACGAGGAGGACCTGCTCGCCGCCGGCTGCGCGACCTACGCGCTGCTGCTCGGCGCGCACGCGCGCGGGCTCGCCGCCTACTGGCGCACGCCGGCCGTGCTGCAGGACGAGGCCGGCCGTGCGGCGCTCGGCCTGCCGCCGGACGAGCGCGCGATCGCGCTCGTGCACCTCGGGCCGACGCGCCAGGAGAAGGCGCCCCCGGAGCGCGCGCCCGTCGCCGACGTCGTGACGTATCTCGACTGACCCCGCCCGCCTCCGCGCCTGCAAAGCTGCGAGCCGTCACGCCGTGCTCCCCATGAAGGACAACATCCCCACCGATCGCGTGCCGGTCGTGACGCTGCTGCTGATCGCGGCGGGCGTCGTGGCGCAGCTGCTCGCGGATGACAGTGCGCTGCTCGCGCTGCTCGCGAGCGCGCTGTTCCTGTGGATCTTCGGCACCTCCGTCGAGGACGCGACGTCACGCCCGCGCTTCCTCGTCCTCTGGCTGCTGGGCGCCGGGGTGGCAGTCGGGCTCGGGGGCGCGCTCGATGACGGCGCGGGAGTCGCGACGGTCGGCGCGGCGGGCGGCACCGCGGCGGTCCTCGGCGGCTACGCCCGCCTCTACCCGCGCGCGCGCATCGTGTCGCTGCTGCCGGTGCCGACCGCGTTCACGCTGTTCGAGCTGCCGGCCTGGGCGCTGCTGGTCGCGTGGCTCGCGATCCAAGCGGCCTTCGCGCTCACCTCCGTGAACGGCCCGTCCGCCGACGGCGGCGCGGCCGCGTACGTCGCACCGCTCGCCGCCTTCGCGCTGGGGCTGCTGGCGATCGGCCTGCTCGCCCGGCGCCGGAAGCGGCTGCCGCCGCCCCGCTCCGCGATCCCGGCACGGCCGTGAGCACGCACCACGTCGTCACGGCGGTCGCGATCGTCTTCATCGTCTTCTTCGCGTTCCTCACGATCTCAGCCGCGATCGAGAGCGGCGTGACGATCCTCACCGTGGTCTCGGTGCTGATCCTCGGGCTGTTCCTCGTCGGGATCCTCGGCGCGCTCGCGCAGGGTCCACGCCGGTAGGACCGCCGAGGCGTTGCAGGGCGCCGCGACGCGGGCCCTTGCGGGGCGGCTACGCCGCTTCGCGCAGGCGCCGCCCCGCGGCGCGCGCCGACGGCATCTCGCGCACGAGCGACGGGAGCGCGGGCATCAGTCGGCGCACGAGCGCGGTCTGCGCGCCGAGCACGCGTTCGCGCTGCGGACCCCAGCTCAGCCCGTAGCCCTCGCGCAGCGTCGGCGGCAGCAGGCCGACCGTCGCCAGGTTGAGCACATCGAACGCCGGGCGCAGCGGCAACGGAAACTGGCGCGGGTGGAGGATCGCGTCGGCGACTTCGCGCGCGGCGGGCGTGACCTCGAGCACCTCGTCGACCATGCGGTCGTACCAGGCCATGAAGTCGGCGTACGTCTCCGGAGCCGTTTCGGCGGGCGCGCCGCAGGCGGCGAGGAAGCGCTTCTGCTCCTCGTAGTAGGCCTCGACGTCAGCCACCTTCAGCGGGCGCACGTAGCGCGTGTAGACGAGCAGAGCGCTCTCGACCAGCGTCGCCCACACCCACAGCAGCAGATCGTGGTCGGCGGCGTCGTAGGCGGCGCCGGCGGTGCGCCCGTCGGCGATCGTGCCCTGCACCCGCCGGTGCACGCCGCGGAGGCGGCGCGACGCGCGCTCGACCGTCGCGCTGTCGCCGAAGACGATCCGCCCGGTCACGTCGAGCGTGCGGAACAACCGCCCCCACGGGTCCTCGCGGTAGCCGGAGTGCTGCTCGACGCCGGCGCCGACACTCGGGTGCGCGACCTGAAGCAGCAGTGCCCGCCCGCCGCCGAGCAGCAGGACGGACTCGCGGTTCACGCGCCAGGTGACGCTGTCGGGCCCGAACAGGCCGTGGTCGGACATGCGCTCCTCCTCGATCGAACGCCCCGACACCCGAAGGTAACGGCGCGCCGGCGCTCGGTGCGCCGGTACGTGCGCCCCGCCGCTATCGTCCTTATGAGAGACCGATTGGCTAGTCAGCCAGCCCGAGGAAGGAGCGTCGTGGACCTCAACGACTCGCCCGAGCAAGCCGCATACCGCACCGAGGTGCGCGCATGGCTCGAGCAGAACGCATCGCAGGCCCCGTCGACGCGTGGGCGCGGCGACGAGGAGGGGGCGGTCGCGGCGCATCGCGCCTGGCAGCGCAAGCTCGCCGAGGGCGGTTACGTCGGCGTCACCTGGCCCGCCGAGCACGGCGGCCAGGGCAAGGGGCCGCTGCACCAGGTCGTCATCAACCAGGAGATCGCGCGCGCGGGCGTGCCCGGGATCCTCGACGCGATCGGCGTCGGCATGCTCGGCCCGACGATCATCGCGCACGGCAGCGACGAGCAGAAGCAGCGCTACCTGGCGCCGATGCTGCACGGCGACGAGATCTGGTGCCAGCTGTTCTCCGAGCCGGCCGCCGGCTCCGACCTCGCCGGCATCCAGTCGCGCGCGAAGAAGCAGGACGACGGTAGCTGGCGCCTCTCCGGCCAGAAGGTCTGGACCACGAACGCGCACTTCGCCTCCTACGGGCTGCTGCTCGCGCGCACCGACCCGGACGCGCACAAGCACAAGGGCCTTACGATGTTCATCGTCCCGATGGACGCCGAGGGCGTGACGATCCGCCCGCTGCGCCAGATCTCCGGCGAGCCCGAGTTCAACGAGGTCTTCTTCGACGACGTGCGGCTCGACCCGGGCAGCGAAGTCGGCGCGGTCAACGGCGGCTGGGGCACCGCGCTCACGACGCTGATGTTCGAGCGCCTCACGATCGGTGCCGGCTCGGAGGGCATGGGCTACCGGGCGGACCGGTTCGCGAAGGCGATCGCGAGCGACCCGACCGCGGCGAAGGACCCGGAGGTGCGCGCCCGCTTCGGCGAGCTCGCGACCGAGCTGCTGGCGCTGCGTTTCACCGGCTACCGGCTCTTGACCGCCATCTCGCGCGGCCAGATCCCCGGGCCGGAGGCCGGCATGGGCAAGATCACCGCCGTCAACGGCGCGATCGCCGCGGGCGACCTGATCGCCGACGTGCTCGGGCCGGAGGCGCTCGACCCCGCGTCCGAGTGGTCCTACCTGATCTCGTTCCTGCCGGGGCTGAAGTCGGCCGGCGGCACGGAGGAGATCCTGCGCAACACGGTCGGCGAGCGCGTGCTGGGGCTGCCGCCCGAGCCGCGCCTCGACAAGGGCATCCCGTTCAGCGAGCTGCGCGCCAAGGAGCGGCAGGAGGTCTCAGCATGAACTTCGACCTGTCAGACGAGCAGGTCCTCCTGCGCGAGGCGGCGAGAGACGCGTTCAGCCGTGTGAGAACGGTCGAGGCGGCGCGCGACGCGTTGGAGGGCGGCGAGCTGCCGGACCTCTGGCCGACTGCGCAGACGGCCGGCTGGACCGGGCTGCTGATCGACGACGCGCATGGCGGCGCCGGGCTCGGCGCGATCGACGCGATGCTCGTGCTGGCCGAGGCCGGCCGCGTGCTCGCGAGCGTGCCGCTGCTCGGGCACCTGCCGGCGACGGCGCTGCTGAACGCAGACGGCTCGGACTCCGAGCTGCTCGGGAAGATCGCGAGCGGCGAGCTGCGCGCGGCCTATGTGGCGGCGCGCCCGGGCGACGACGTCGACCCGGCGTGGACGGTCGAGCCGCGCACCGGCAAGCGCCGCGAGCCGGCGCCCGCGGTGACGCGCGGCGAGGACGGCCTCGCGACCGTGAACGGCACGGTCGCGTGGGTGCCCGACGCGGTCGGCGCGGACGTGCTCGTGGTGGTCGGCGTGGAGGCCGGCAGACCGGTCGCCGTCGCCTTCGGTCCCGGCGCCGACGGCGTCTCGGTCGAGGCCGCGACGGGCGTCTACGACGCGACCCGTCCGCTCGGTCACGTGACGCTCGACGGCGCCTGCGGGCGCCCGCTCGACGCGAGCGAGGAGGACCTGCGCCGCGCATGGTTCCTCGCGCACACGCTGATCGCCGCCGAGTCGCTCGGCGCGGTCGAGGAGTGCCTCGTGCGCTCGGTCGCGTATGCGAAGGAGCGCTACACGTTCGGCCGCGCGATCGGCTCCTACCAGGCGGTCAAGCACGCGCTGACGGAGGTGCTGCGCCGCCAGGAGAACACGCGCTCGCTGCTCTACTACGCCGGCTGGGCATATGCCGACAAGCCGGACGAGTTCGCCGCCGCCGCGAGCGCCGCACGCTCGGCCGGAGGCGCCGCGCTCGACTTCGCCGCGCGCGAGGTCATCTCCGTGCACGGCGGGATCGGCGCGACGTGGGAGCACGACGCCCCGCTGTTCTTCCGCCGCGCCCAGCTCTCACGGCGCCTGCTCGGCGGCACCGGCGACGCGGTCGACCGCCTCGCCGGCGAGCTGCTCGCAAGCGCCGCATAGCCCCCGCGCAAGGCGGCGGGACCGAACTCTCCTCCGGTCCCGCCGCCGGCGTGCGGCGTGTTAACGGGTTCGACCGGCGTGGTCGTGCACTTCGGCCCAGAACGCCGCCCATTCTCGCGGCGGGACCTCCAACGCGTTCAGGAGCTTGACGATCGTCGAGAGACGAGGGTCGCCGTTCCCTCGCTCGATCTCGCCGATGTGCCGGAAGCTCAACCCAGCGCGGGCGGCGAGCGTCTGCTGACTTAGGTCAAGCGCGCGACGTCGCCTGCGCACTGCGAGTCCGAACGCGGTCGACGGGGACGCAGGCGTGGAGGCAGGCATGCGAATTCATACGCCGCTAGCAGGTGTTTCCCCGCCTTGCGGCGGAGGATTGCCCGTTATAAAAGGCAGGATGCCCGCTATAGATCCACTTTCTGTTAGGGTGATCCGCTCGCCCCACTAACCGGTCCTTCGAATTGCTCGGATCCGACGATC
>DATHEP010000215.1:0-3627 GCA_035318525.1 Conexibacter sp. | reverse complement strand
GACTCCGGACAACGTCGACCAGATCGCGGAGCTCCAGGAACGGCATGTCCGCTAGCGCCACCCGTACGCGCCCGGCAGTCTCAGCCCCGAGGGGGCTGAGACTGCTGCGCCGTATCCTGCTGCGGCCGGAGACGACGGCCGTGATCGGGACGGTGGCGGTCTTCGTCTACTTCACGATCGCCGCCGGCGACGCTGGCTTCCTCAGTCAGACGAGCGCGAGGAACACGCTCGAGGTCGCCGCTCAGATCGGGATCATCGCCGCGCCGATGACGCTCCTGCTGGTTGCGGGAGAGTTCGACCTGTCCGTCGGCGCCGTGGTGGCGGCGAGCCAGGTGCTCGTCGCCTACCTGCTCGTGGACGAGCAGTGGCCGGTGTGGTCCGCCGTGCTGGTGACCTGCGCGGTCTGTGCCGCCATCGGCTGCTTCAACGGATTCCTCGTCGTCAGGACGCGAGTCCCGTCGTTCATCATCACGCTCGGGGCGCTCTTCTGGGTTCGTGGCACGACCCAGGGCCTCACGGAGGGATTGCACGGCGGGACGACGATCTCCGGCGTGTACGAACAGGCCGGCACCGGCTTCTTCACCTCGCTCTTCGGGGGCTCCGTCGGTGGATATCCGGCGGCGTGCGTCTGGTTCCTCGTCATCGTGCTCCTGTCAGCGTGGATCCTCGACCGAACGGCGGTCGGCAACCGCATCTACGCGACGGGCGGGAACCTCGAGGCGGCTCGTCGCGCCGGCGTCGCTTCCGATCGCCTGAAGGTGAAGCTGTACGTCTGCACCGCCGTCGCCGCCGGAATCGTCGGGATCCTCGGCGTCTTCCAGATCAACCAGGGTGACGCGAACGCCGGCGTAGGACTGGAGTTCCAGACCGTGACGGCGGCTGTCATCGGCGGCGCGGCGCTGTGGGGCGGCTTCGGCTCCCCGCTCGGTGCCGGAATCGGCGCGCTGCTCTTCGGGATGGTCGCGCAGGGGTTCTTCTTCACGAACGTCCCCGACGTCTGGTACCAGACGTTCCTCGGCGTGATCCTCGTGCTCGCGGTCGTGATCAACGAGCACACCCGATCGATCCTCCTGCGGTCGCGGAGGCGAGCATGACCCCGGGCCAGCCGGTGCTGGAGGCTGTCGGGATCGCGAAGGAGTACGGCTCCGTGCGGGCGCTGTCCGGTGTGGACATCCGCGTCTTCCCAGGTCGCGTCACGTGTCTGCTCGGCGACAACGGCGCGGGCAAGTCGACGCTGATCAAGATCCTCGCGGGCGTGGTGCGGCCGGATGTCGGGACGCTCCAGGTCGACGGCGAGGCCGTCACGTTCCGCTCTCCCGCCGAAGCGCTCGACCGCGGCGTCGCGACGGTCTACCAGGACCTGGCACTCGTCCCGATCATGTCGGTGTACCGGAACTTCTTCATCGGTCGCGAGCCCTGCAAGGGCTGGGGCCCGTTGCGGCGTCTCGACGTCCGCTTCGCGAAGCGCGTCGCCCACGAGCAGCTGCGCCGTGTCGGCGTCGACCTCGACGACGTCACGCGTCCGGTCGAGAGCCTTTCGGGCGGCCAGCGCCAGGCGGTTGCGATCGCGAAGGCCGTGTACTTCGGCGCGCGCGTGCTGATCCTGGACGAGCCGACGTCCGCGCTCGGCGTGCGCGAGGCTGGGATGGTGCTCCGCTACATCGGCGAGGCGCGGAAGCAGGGCATCGGCATCGTGCTCGTCACGCACAACACCCACCACGCGCATGCGGTCGGCGACCATTTCGTCGTCCTCAAGCGCGGCGCCGTGCTCGGCAGCTTCAACGCCGGCGAGGTCACGGTCGAGGAGTTGTCGACCTTGATGGCCGGCGGTGCGGAGGAGCTCGAGCGACTTGCGGAGCGCGCTTCGACCCCCGATGGCCCGCACCTCCTGCATGAGCACGATGTCCTCGGTGGTCACGGCGCATGAGAAGGACCCGTCATCTCGATGTTGAGCATGACAAGATCGATACGTTGACAAGCATTCTTGTCGGATATGTAAATGAAATAGGACTCGACAAGATCGCAGCAGCAGAGCCGGCCCGAGCGGCGGGGCACTTGTTGGTCCGAGGGCCCCCGGAGGCTGATCGAGATGCTCAAATCACGTACCGATGCAGCGAGTCGCTTGGCGTTGCTCGGCGGAACGCCGGCTCGCGCCGCGGCGCCGCGGCAGTACCCCCGTCTTCTCCAGGCTCGCCTCGCCGCGTCGGCACGTAGCTCAGATCTTGGTGCCGCCAGGGTGCCGCAGCGCGCATTCCTATGTGAGATGGCGGATTTTGACGATGCGGTAGGCGCGCGGCAGCGGCGCTGATGCGCGTCTATGTCACGGGCGGCACCGGCTTCGTCGGGTCCAACGTCGTCAAGCTGTATGGCGACTGGCATCGGCTCGACGTCGTCGCGGGCGGGACGCGCCCGCCGGAGCGGCCGCTGCCGGCAACCTTCAGCCGGATCGAGCTGCTCGACCGGGATGCCCTGCGCACGGCGATCGTCGCCGCCGAGCCCGACGTAGTGGTGCACGCCGCGATCCTCAACGACCTCAGCGCGATCTACGCCGACCGTCGGCTCGCCTGGGACTCCTACGTGGAGAGCACCCGCACAGTCGCCGACGCGGCGAACGAGGTCGGAGCGATCCTCGTCTACGTCTCGACCGACTGGGTGTTCGACGGCACCCAGGCCGGCGCGGACGAGCGCACGCCGACGAACCCGATCAACCTCTACGGCCACCTGAAGGCCGCCGCCGAGCTCGTCACGCTCGAGCGCGCGCGCGAGCCGATCGTGGTGCGCGTGGCCGGGGTGAACGGCGTGCACTGGGCGCGCGCCGAGGGTCCGCGGGCTCAGGACGCCGGCCTCGGGCACTACGTCGCCGCGCTGGTGGACGCGCTGAGCGTGGGCGAGCCGTTCATCGTCTGGGAAGGGGAGGATGTCAACGAGCGCGGCACGCCGAGCCTCGCGAGCGAGAGCGCGGAGATGATGCTCGGGCTCGTGCGCGCGGGCGCGCGCGGCGTCTTCCACTGCTGCGGCGGCGAGTCGGTGACTCGCATGGAGCTCGCCCGCGCGGCGGTCGACGTGTTCGGGCTCGAAGCGGACCTGCTGCGCAGCGGCCCGCCTCCCCTCGAAGGGATGCTTCCGGCGCCCGTGCCGCGCGACACGAGCCTGGACGCGCGCGCGACGGCCGAGGCCATCGGCTACGCGCTGCCGTCGGTGCGCGAGCTGCTGGGGGCGTTCCGGTCCCAGCGCGAGACGGGCGAGCTGCGCCCGCTGGCCGCGCCCGCAAACCACCCGCTGATCAAGGTCGCAACGAGGAGAGCCGCAAGGTGAAGATCGGAATCGCAGGGACGGGACGCATCGGCGTCATGCACGCCGGGGTGCTTGCATCGCATCCCGAGGTGACGGAGCTGGTCGTCAACGACATGGACGTCGCGCGGGCTAGCGCGGTCGCCGGGAGCGTGGGTGGTGTCGTGGCCGGCAGCGCGGCGGAGCTGTTCGGCGCGGGTCTCGACGGGGTCGTCGTGGCGGCGGCGACTGCCGCGCACGCCGCGCTCGTCAAGGCGGCGTCGGACGCCGGCGTGCCCGTCTTCTGCGAGAAGCCGGTTGCGATGGACGTCGAGCAGACGCGGGAGGTCCTCGATC
>DATHEP010000214.1:0-8318 GCA_035318525.1 Conexibacter sp. | reverse complement strand
GCCGAGCCTGGCGTTGATCCTCTACCGGCCCGACGTCATGCCCATGTTCGAGGGCCGCCCAGCCCTGGCACTCGTGGACCGGCTCCTGCCCGAGCCGCCGTAGGCGCGAGCGCCACGCCCGTCACTCCCACCACGCGGCGGGTGACTGGACGATTCCTACGCGCGCGTAGCCGTACGATCAAGCTCAATGGTGAACTTCATCGCGATCATCGTCCGTCGCTGCGGTGCGACGATGTCGTGCTGACGGAAGCCCGCGCCTCCATCAACGGGCTAAGCCGCTCGAGCTCAAGCGGAGCGGGGACTTCGGCGAGGTGACTACCGCCGTGGCGCGCAAGCGAAGCTTGCTCGAGCGGGCGGGAGCGACGGCGCTCACCGGCGAGGATGTGGATATCTCGTTGTCAGACCTCATCGACTGGTACCAGGACCGCTGCGGATCAATAGGCGTACCACTCGACGTGCACGCTCGGAAACTGGGCTTCAGCTCGACGCGCGAGTTCCTGTCGGAATTGCTCTTGGACTACTCGCTGGGTGCCGAACGAGACAGCACGACCGGGCCACCGCGTACAGCGCGTGACAACCGCGTCGACCTTTTCTAGCCCTCCGGTCCCGACAGCGCCCGAGAGCGTTCGTCGGCCACGCGACACTCGGCTCGCGGCGCGAGATAGGCAAGCGCGCGCTTGCGCAGATAGCCCTCCATGTCCGGGTGTAGGATCGCGGCCGTGCCGTTCACGCTCAGGAACCTCAAGGAGGATCTGGGGGATCTCGGGTCCAACTTCGACGGTGCGCCGGACCTGGAGTTTCGCCACGCAAGCAAGGCGCTCGAGCTCGAGCAGTGCGGCCTTTCCTACCAGCGCATCCCGTCCGACTATCGCTTTCCATATGGCCACACGCATAAGGAGCAGGAGGAGATCTACGTGGTCGTGCGCGGGAGCGGGCGGATGAAGCTCGACGACGAGATCGTCGAGCTCAAGGAGTGGGACGTGGTGCGCGTCCCGCCCGGCACGTGGCGGGGCTACGAGGGCGGGCCGGAGGGCCTCGAGATCCTTGTCTTCGGTGCGCCCAACCTCGGCGAGAATCCGCGCGACGACGTGGAGGGTCAGCGCGACTGGTGGGCTGACGAGCGCCCGGTGGGATAACGGCAGTCGTCGCGACACCGGGGAATCAGGCCGGCGCGGCGAGCACCTCCGGGAGCTGCTGGCGCGAGCGGATCCCGAGCTTGTCGTATGTGGCCGCGAGGTGCGCCTCGATCGTCTTCACCGTCAGGAACAGCGACTGCGCGATCTGGCGGTTCGTCATGCCGTTCGCGGCCATCTCCGCGACGCGTCGCTCGCTCGGCGTGAGCGACTCGACGCCGATCGGCGTCCAGCGGCGCACCTTCTCGCCCGTCGCCGTCAGCTCCTCGTAGGCGCGGCGGGCGGTGCCCGCGGCGCCGCAGCGGCGCGCCAGCTCGAGTCCCTCGCGCAACGGCTCGCGCGCCTCGGCACGCTGGTTCATCCGCCGCAGCGCCGCGCCCAGCTCGACGAGCGCGACCGCCTGCGTGCTCGCGGTCGCGCCCTGCAGCGTCGCCTCCTTCAGCAGCGCCAGGCCCTCGACGCCGCCGATCGCGGTCGCGAGTGCGCACAGCGCCAAGCACTGCGGGGTCGGCGCGCCCCATCGCCGCGCGCTCGCGAGGTCCGCCTCCGCGAGTGCGCGCGCCTGATCGCGCTCGCCGCAGGCGGCCAGTGCGAGGGCGCCGTACGCGCCGGCCTGGATCATCACGTTCCCGCCGATGCCCCAACGCTGCTTGCGCTCGTGCAGCTCCAGGAGGTCGTCGGCGGCCTCACGCGCCCTGCCCTGCGCGTAGCGCAACGTCCCGCGCGCGAGCGACAACGTCATCAGCCATGGGTTGTCGGGGATCGGGCCTTCGATCAAGCCGGTGCGGGCCAACTCGGCGGCCGCCGCGTCGAGGTCGCCGCGGGCGACCAGGATCGCGACGAGCCCCGGCGTCAGCACCAGCTCCGCCGTCACCAGCCCGCCGAGGCGCGCGATGTCGACGCACTGACGCGCGTCGGCCTCGGCGGCCGTCAGGTCGCCGCGCAGCAGCGCGGCATAGGCGCTGAGCCACCAGGCTCCCGCCAGCTCGTGCAGGGCGCCGCGCCTGCGCGCGAACGTCATCGCCTGGCGAGCGGCGCGCGCAGCGGCTGCATGCTGCTCGGCGAGCGCCAGCACCATCACCGTGTCGCCCGGTGCGCCCGGCTCCGGCTGCTCGATCAAGATGCGGGCGTCGTCACCCAGCGCCCGCTGCGAGAGCGCCGCCGCCTCGGTGGCGGTGCCGTGCACGACCGCCCAGCGCGCCTCGATCGCGGCAGCAAGCCGATCGGTCCTGCTGTCCGGCTCGATCCGGTCCCGGTAGCGCTGGAGCCGATCGCGCGCAACGTGCGGCGGCAACTGGGCGAGGCGGCTGAGCTGTGCCTCGAGGCTGAACGCACGGTCGACGTCGTCCTCCTGCACCGCGGCCTCGATCGCCCGTTTGAGCAGCTCGGTCGCCTCCTGCACGCGCCCGCTGATCGCCAGCCACGAGGCGAGCTCGACGCCCCAGCGGCCCCGCAGCGCCGGGTCGCGCTCCAGCTCGGCGAGGACGTCCCCCTCGATCGCGGCGTAGGCCACTTGGTCGGTGGCGCGGATGCAGGCGGTCAGCAACGGGTCCAGCACGTCGACGCGCAGGTCCGCCGGCGCCGGCTCGTGCAGCGCGCGCGTGAGGTAGGTGATCGCCGAGCGCGGGGCGCCGCTCGCGAGCGCCGTCGCGCCCGCCTCGATCAGCGTCTCGACGGTCGCGCGGTCGCCGCATGGCGTGGTCGCGACGAGGTGGGTGGCAAGTCGCTCGGCGCTTGCGCCGCGGGCGCGCAGCAGCTCTGCGGCGCGCGCGTGCGCCTCCGCGCGCTCGCCGGACGGCACCTCGTGGTGCAGCGCCGTGCGCACGAGCGGGTGGACGAAGCGCAGCGAGGCGGCGGCCGGATCGAGGATCGCGGCGCCGCGCAGCTCGTCTGCGCCGACGAGGGCGGTTGCGTCGTCGAGGCCAGCGAGCGCGGCGGCGACCCGGTGGTCGACGTCGTCGCCGAGCACCACGAGCGCGCGGGCGACCGACTGCGCCTCGGGGGAGAGGCGCGCAAGGCGCACGAGCACGGTGCGCGCGACGCGCTCGGGCGCCAGCTCGTGCACCCGCGGCGCCTGCTCGGCGCTCGGGCTGATCGCCTGCACGACGACGGTGCGCGCCAGCTCGTGCAGCAGGAACGGATTGCCGCCGCTGACCTCGTGGCAGGTCGCCGCGAACGCGCCATCGGGCTGCTCGCCCAGCTCGGCGGCGAGCAGCGCCGCCGCGGCCGCAGGGCTGAGCGGGCGCGGCGTGAGGCGGTGCGCGAGGCCGTCCGTCGCGATCCGCGCGAGACTCCGTTCGGCGCCGGTACCGGCCTCGTCCGGGCGGCACGTGACGGCGAGCACCACGGGCAGCTCCTCGACGCGCGGCAGCAGGAAGCCGACGAAGTCGAGCGAGGCCGCGTCAGCCCAGTGCGCATCGTCGATCGCAAGCAGCAACGGGGCCTGCTCGGCGAGCGCCGCGGTCAGCCAGTAGAGACCGTGCAGGACCGCGAACGCGTCGGGGGCACCGCCGCCGGAGGCGGGCGTCGCCGCCCTGGTCGCGAAGCCCAGCGCGCCGCGCGCCGCGTCGGCGGCGCCCTCGAGCAGCGCCTCCCGCTCGGAGGCGTGGAGGGTCGCGAGATGCGGCCCGAACAGCTGGCGCACGAGCGCGAACGGGAAGTCGCGCTCGAGCTCGGTCGCGCGAGCTGCCAGCACGCGCATTCCGGCTGCCTGCCCCGCGCTGCGGAGGGCCTGCAGCAGGCGGGTCTTGCCGAGCCCGGCGGGCGCGTCGACCACGGCGAGGCAGCCGCGCCCGGCGCACGCGTCTCCGACCATCGTGTCGAGCTCGGCAAGCTCGCGCTCCCGCTCGAACAGCCCGCTCATGTGCTCTTAGGGTCCGGTCTAGGGTGCCGACCCGCTGGCGACCGCTCGCGCCGAGGCCGAGACTCCTTCCACATGAAAAGGAGCCTGCCATGAGGAAGTCCGTCGAAGCGCTGGTCATCGTCCCGCTGCTGCTCGTCAGCGCCGCCATGTTGGGCCTCGGGCTGTGCGGAATCGCGCGGGCCGAGCCCGTGCAGCAGTTCACCTTCCGGGTCGACAGTCCGCGAGCGGGGGACCTCGCCGCGTACATGCACCTGCGCCGGTTCGACACGACCGGGGTGGTGCCGCCGACGCCGACCGAGTTCACGATGCGGCTGCCGCGCGGGGTGGAGGTCAACCGCGCATTCCTCACCTCGCGCTACCTGTGCGACGGGCCGGCGCTGCGCGACGCGCTCGACGCGCACATCTCCGCCGTGCCGTTCCCGCGGCGACTCGAGCGCCTCGGTGCGTTTGCGCGCGCGCTGGAGCGCAGCGGCACGAAGCGCGACCTGGCGGCGCTGCCGAACGTGCGCGCCTGCGCGCGGGGACGTCTCGGCAGCGGCAGCGGGCTGATCGATGCGCGCGAGGCCGTGGCGGTCCTGACCGACCCGATCCCGTTCCACTTCTCGATCTTCCTCAGCCGCGGCACGACCCCCAGCGCGGTCGCCGGCTTCACGGTCGTCGGCGCCCCGGACGAGCGCTCGGCGGTCGCGCGCAGATATCCGGTCGTCGCCGGCGTGCATGCGGCGGTCACGGAGAGCCTGTTCTCCGATCCGACGCCGGACGGCCTCTTCGGCCTCAAGCTGGCGATCAACACCGGGCCGATCAACGGCTTCCAGGTGAGCATCGCGGAGATCGAGGTGACGGTGCGCTCGCTGCAGCTGCGCAGAGGGACGTGCCTGGCGCGCGGCCGCGGCTCGCGCTGCACCCGCCGCCAACGCACGGACGAGTCGCTGTTCGCGGTGCCGCGCTGCCCCGCGTCGGGGCACTTCAGCGCGCAGCTCGACACGATCTACCCGCCGCCAACGCCGCGCTCGACGACGACGGTGGAGGTGCCCTGTCCCAGCTACACGAGGTGAGCCGTTCCCCAGTCCTGATCCCGCACCTCGACGATCCGGTTAGCCCGCGACCCTGGCCTTTGCGGGGTAACTCCATCGAGCTACACTTCAGGGGCGATGCCGAGCAAGCACCCACGTATTGCGGTGACGGCCGACGCGGAGCTGGGCCTCGCGCTTGAGCGTGTGCGCGCGGCCACGGGTACCCGGGAGGCCGATGCGACACTGGTGCGGCGGCTTGCCGTCGAGGGTGCGCAAGCCGAGCTTCGTGCGGGGCATGATCGTCGTGCTTCGGCGGAGGCGCTGTTCGCTGCGATGGACGGTGACGGGTTCGACCTCGATCTCGCGGCGGTCGATCGGTTGAACGCGCCGCCGGGCGCTGCTGCGTGAGCGTCGAGCTGTGGGATGGCCAGCGTGCGGTGCTGGTCGACACCTCCGCGTGGATGCTGGCTCGTCGCATGCCCGAGGCGCGTGAGTTGCTGTTGGCCGCGGTAGGGCGCGGTGATGTCGCTTGGTGCTGGCCGGTGCGCTACGAGCTGATCGTCGACGCGCGCGGTCCGGAGGGCATCGCGGCTGTCGATCGCACGCTGGAGGGCCTGCGAGAGATCGCCGTCGATCGGACGGTACAGCGAGGGGTGCTGGCTGCGATGCGCAAGCTCGCCGACAGCGGTTCCCACGGCGCCCATCGCCTGCCGCTCACGGACCTCGCCGTGGCGGTCGCGGCGCAGGCCGCGGGTCTCGACGTGCTGCACTTCGATCGTCACTTCGAGCGTCTCGGCACGCTGCTCGACGTCGGCGCGCCGTGGCTCGCAGAGCCGCCCGCCTGAGCAACCGACGCGCGTTTGAGAGCCGCTTCAGGCGAAGTGGCAGATGCGCTCACTCCTCTGGTGCGCCTGGAGGTGGCGCGGCGATCGGGGGAGGCGCGAGTTCGAGCGCCCCCGACAGCACGACGCGGCCGCTCCCGACTGAGCGCAAGCAGTCTGCGGTGCCGTCACCGGGCACCGCGTAGGCGGCACTCTCCACCCAAGCCTCCGCGGGCGCGGCGACGGCGAGCATGAGCACGGCGACAACGACGATGCGTCGCATTGGACCGGAATCCAAACAGGATGCGGGGCCGCGCGCGCCGCGCCGCGACGGCGCAGCAAGGCTGCGAGCGTCAGGCCTCCGGCTCGAACATCGGTCTAGCTCAATGGACCGTCAGGGGAGCACGTGCCACCGTGTTGGCGCGTGCACGTTCATCGCCTCGACTCCTTCGTTCGTGTTCTGCGCAGTCGACGACTGGGGGCGACCACGGCGGTGCTCCTCGCCCTCGTCGCCGTCGCGGCGCCCGCCGCCTCGGCGGCGACCTACACAGCGGGCCGTACGACGACCGCCGGGGCGTCGATGTACACCGGCCACCAGGGCATCGTGTCCGCGACGCAGGTCACGACGGGCGCAGCCAGCGGCACGCTCAACAGCATCAGCGTGTATGTCGGCGGTGTCCAGGCCGCGCCGGGGAACCACATGCAGGTCGCGCTGTACGGCGAGAGCGGCGACCTGCCGCGGGAGCTGATCGCGCGCAGCGCCTCCCAGACCCTCCAGCCCAACTCCTGGAACTTCTTCGCGATGCCAGCCACCGCCGTGGCGGCCGGCACGCGGTACTGGCTCGCCTTCAACGCTGACGGCTCCTCGACGCAGGTGCCGATCGCGAACGTGACGGGCGGCCGGACGACCTGGTTCTACCCCGTCGGATTCGGGACGTGGCCGGCCACGCTCGGCGCTCCCGGCCTCGGACCGCAGGCGAAGCAGTACTCGATCTACATGACGTACAGCTCGGGTGAGCCCCCGCCGCCTCCGCCGCCTCCGCCGCCCGAGGGCTCGCCAGGCTGCGGGACGCCCAGCGTGCCGGGCGCCACCACCCGCACCATCACCGTTGGAGGGGTTCAGCGCACGTATCTGCTGGTCGTCCCGGCGGGCCTCGACGCGAACACGCCCGTGCCGCTGATCATGGGCTTCCACGGGGGCAACGGGACATCCGCGTACGCGCGCCAGACCTACGCCCTGGAGGGAAGCGAGCCGGTGATCTACGTCTATCCGCAGGCGCCCTACTGGCCGGAGGCAGGCGGCGTCGGCTGGAACGTCGATCCGAACGGGGTCGACTTCCCCTACTTCGACGCGATGCTGACCGAGATCAAGCAGCGGCACTGCATCGCGATCGCGAGAGTGTTCGCTGCGGGCAAGAGCAACGGCGGGTTCTTCGTGAACGCGCTCGCCTGCTACCGCCCGAGCGCGATCCGCGGCATCGCCTCGGTCGCCGGCGGCGGCCCGTCGAGTCGCTGCAGCTCCGCGCCGCAGCCGAAGGCCGCGATGATCGTCCACGGCACGCGCGACGCCACGGTGCCGATCGCCACCGGCGCGTACAGCCGCGACTTCTGGCTCGTGGTCAACGGATACGCGGGTGCGGCACCGGTCCCCGGCGACCCTGCGCCGTGCGTGGCATTCCCCGGCACGATCAACCCTGTCCAGTGGTGCCAGCACGACGGCGGCCACGACTGGCCGAGCTGGGCGGGGCCGGGGATTCGGCGGTTCTTCCTGAGCCTGGGCGCCTGACACACCGATCCGACTGGCGAGACGATCGAGATCGCCGTCTCGCGCATCGAGGCTTTCGGAGTGTCCGAATGGCCTGAGCGGGCCTCGTCTCCATAATCAGCCAATGGGCGATACTGCCGCAGAGCTTGCGCGGGGACGTGCGTCCCATGCACGCCAGGCGTGGACTGCGGCGTTCGAGTCGCTCTCGTGCGCTGATCGGGCGGCGCCGCTCGGTGCCGAGGAGCTCGAGCTGCTCGCCACCTCGGCCTACATGATCGGCCGCGAGGAGGACTACCTGGGCCTGCTCGAGCGTGCGCATCGTGCCCACCTCGACGCCGATCGGCCGCTCGCCGCGCTGCGGTGCGCATTCTGGGTTGGCGTCACGCTTGCCCGTCGTGGGGAGGTCGGCCGTGCCAGCGGCTGGCTGGGACGCGCGCAGCGACTGCTGGCGCGGGAGGAGGGCGAGCGCGTGGAGCGCGGCTACCTGCTGCTCCCGGTCGTCTTCGAGCACGAGGCGCGCGGCGAGCTGGCGGCGGCTGCGGCGACCGCCGGGGAGGCGGCCGCGATCGGCGAGCGCTTCGGCGACGCGGACCTGTTCGCGCTCGCCGCGCACGAGCAGGGCCACGTCCTGATCCGCAGCGGGCGCATCAAGGAGGGGCTGGGGCTGTTGGACGAGGCGATGGTCGCGGTGCTCGCCGGCGAGCTGTCCCCGATCGTCTCCGG
>DATHEP010000213.1:0-2749 GCA_035318525.1 Conexibacter sp. | reverse complement strand
GGGCGCGGAGACGGCGACGATCACGGATGCCTCCGACAGCGGAACGCTGCCGACGCGGTGCTCGGCCGCCGCCGCACACAGGCCGTGCCGCGCGATCGCCTCCGCGACGATCGTGCGCATCTGCTCCAGCGCCATCTCCGTGTAGGCCTCGTAGTCGAGCGACGAGACCTCGCGCGTCACGCCGGAGAAGGTCACGACGGCGCCGGCGCGCGGGTCGCGCACGCGCGCGGCGAGCGCGTCGAGCGACAGCGGCTCCTCGCGCAGGGCGACGTGCGACTCGGCCGCTGTGCGCGCCGTCTGCGCCCCGCCCGACACCGGCGGGATCAGCGCCAGCTCGTCGCCCGCAGCGAGCGGCGCGTCCGCGTCGGCGTACTCGCGGTTGACCGCCATCACGAGCGGCAGCCCGTCGGCCAGCGAGGCGACGGCATCCGCGGCCAGCGCGTCGCGCACGCGGGCGCCGTCGGGCAGGTCGAGCTCGAGCTCGGCGCGTCCGGCGCGCTCGCGCAGTTGGGCGAACAGACGGATGCGCACCACCATCGCGCCAAGGGTAGGGCGCCGAGCGCGATCCGGTAGTGGGGCCCTGGCGCACGGCGATACGTGACCCTCCTCGCGTCACCGCGACGGCGCGGAACGCTGGGTAACCTTCGCCGCCCATGAGCGCAACCGAGGACCACCGCTTCGTCGCCCCGATCGTCGGCCCCGACGATCCGCGGCACTTCACCGACTCCGGGATCGAGATCAAGGGCCGCTACGACGCCGACGACGTCCCCGAGCAGCTCCAGCTCGGCGAGCCCGGCGCCTTCCCGTACACGCGCGGCGTCCACGCCGACATGTACCGCAAGCAGCTTTGGACGATGCGCCAGTACGCCGGCTATGCCTCGGCCAGAGAGTCGAACGAGCGCTACAAGTACCTGCTCGCGCACGGCTCGACCGGCCTCTCGATGGCGTTCGACCTGCCGACCCAGCTCGGCCTCGACTCGGACGACTCGCGCTGCCTCGGCGAGGTCGGCCGCACCGGCGTCGCGATCGACACGATCGACGACATGCGGACCGCCTTCGACGGGATCCCGCTCGACCAGGTCTCCACCTCGATGACGATCAACGCGCCGGCGGCGGTGCTGCTGCTGCTCTACCAGCTCGTCGGCGAGGAGCAGGGCGTCGCACCGGAGAAGCTGCGCGGCACGACGCAGAACGACATCATCAAGGAGTACGTCGCGCGCGGGAACTTCATCTACCCGCCCGAGGGCTCGATGCGCCTCACGACGGACCTCTTCGCGTACTGCAAGGAGAACGTGCCGAGATGGAACACCGTCTCCATCTCCGGCTACCACTTCCGCGAGAAGGGCTGCTCGGCGGTGCAGGAGGTGGCGTTCACGCTGTCCTCAGGCATCGCGTACGTGCAGGCGGCGGTCGACGCCGGCCTCCAGGTCGACGACTTCGCCCCGCGGCTGGCCTTCTTCTTCAACGGCCACAACAACGTCTTCCAGGAGGTCGCGAAGTTCCGCGCCGCGCGGAAGATGTGGGCGCACATCATGCGCGAGCGCTTCGGCGCGCAGGATGAGAAGTCACTGAAGCTGCGCTTCCACACGCAGACGGGCGGCGTCACGCTGACTGCCCAGCAGCCCGAGAACAACATCGTGCGCGTCGCGCTGCAGGGCTTCGCCGCCGTCTGCGGCGGCACCCAGTCGCTGCACACGAACGGCTACGACGAGGCGCTCGCGCTGCCGACCGAGCGCGCCGCGAAGATCGCGCTGCGCACACAGCAGATCATCGGCCACGAGTCGGGTGCGGCCGACACGGTCGACCCGTTCGCCGGCTCCTACTTCGTCGAGGCGCTGACGGCCGAGATCGAGCAGCGCGCGAGCGAGCTGATCGCGAAGGTCGACGAGCTCGGCGGCTCGGTCAACGCGATCTCGTTCATCAAGAACGAGATCGAGGAGTCGGCCTGGGGCTACCAGGAGCGCTACAAGTCCGAGCAGGACATCGTCGTCGGCGTCAACAAGTACGTCGACGACGCGCTCGAGGTGCCGGACCTGCTGCGCGTCGACCCGCAGTCCGAGCGCGAGCAGGTCGACCGCCTGAAGGCCTTCAAGACGAACCGCGACCAGCAGCTGGTCGACACACGCCTCGACGAGCTGCGCGACGCCGCGCGCGGCAAGGGCAACCTGCTGCCGCCGATCCGTCAGGCGCTCAAGGACCGCGCCTCGATGGGCGAGGTCTGCGGCGCGATGCGCGACGTGTTCGGCAGATACCAGCCGGACATCTAGGCCGCTCTCGACGGCCGCAGCACCACGGTGGCCGTCCGCGTGACGGATCTCCCGCCGGACGGCTGGATCGTGATCCCCAGCGTCACCGCGAGGCGACCGAGACGCTGGAGCGCCGCGCGCGCGTCGGCGTTCAGTCTGACCGCGAACGACGCTCTGCCCGTCGCGGTCGAGCCGACGCGGACCAGTCTGCGACGTCTCGGCGGTCTCGCAGCGAGCGCTCTGCTCGACACGAGCGCCTTGACGACGACCCGCGAACCGGCGGGCATCGTGACCGTCCCACGCAGGACCGTCCCGCGCTGTCTGCCGGCGACGTGCGTGCGCAGGCGTCCGATCTGCGGGCCGGAGCCGCCCGGCGCGGGCGTCGTACCGCCGGGGTTGGCGGGCCCGCCGGGAGTGCCGGGGCCGGAGCCGCCTCCGCCTGATCCGCCGCCGGATCCCCCGCCGCCCGGCGGCCCTGGCGGCGGCGGCGCGTTCGGGTCGAC
>DATHEP010000212.1:0-6291 GCA_035318525.1 Conexibacter sp. | reverse complement strand
GTGCTCAACGCGATCCACCTCGCCTCCCGCGGACTTCACGTACTGCGACGAACCGACGCCGACGTCGACCCGCTGCCGTCCCAGGGCCCCGAGCTGCTCACCGCGCGCGAGGCGTCCGTGCTCGAGCTGCTCCAGGCAGGTCGCTCGAACGGCGAGATCGCCGCGGCGCTGCACGTCGGCGTCGAGACCGTCCGCACCCACGCGCGCCACATCTATCGCAAGCTCGGCGTGCGCTCGCGGCGCGAGCTCGTCGCCCGCGGCGCCTAGTCGCCGGTCGCGGATCTCGTGCGCAGCCTGGCGCGCACGCGCCCGAGCGCCGGGCGGACGGCCCCGCGATAGGAGGCGAGCGGAAGCCCGATCGGGCCTCTGCCCGCGTGCAGCGCGACGCGCGGCCGCAGCTCGTCGCACCAGCGCAGCTTGTACGCGTCGGGGCCGCCGAGGAAGTCGTAGCCGCGCAGGCCTTCGTCGATCGACGCCTGCAGCACGTCGCCGCGCAGGACGAGCCCCGGCGAGTAGTGCGCGGCGTCCATGTCGAACCCGGTCTTCACGAGGAAGCCCGTGTCGCCGATCGCGCAGCCGAGGTCCGCCGCGAGCGCCTGGCCGTCGAGCTCGAGCAGGTACAGCCGCAGCCAGCCGCGGTCGGCCGCCGCCTGCGCGAAGCCGTAGTACAGGCCGAGCGTGCGCGGATCGCTCGCGATCGCGGTCCCGCGCTGTCCCTTCCAGCCGGAGGCTTCGACGCGCAGGAACGCGTCGAAGTCGTCCTCGAGCGCCGCACGGTCGGTCGTCACCCGGAACGTCAGCACGCCCGCTCTCTCCAGTCTGCGGCGGCGGCGGCGCCACTGCTGGCGCAGGTTCGAGCTGCGCTGCGCCAGCAGCTCGTCCCAGCTCCCGGGCAGTCTCAAGAACGGGCTCTCCCGCTCGGTGAGCGCGAAGCTGCGGTAGCCGGCGGCGTCGAGCTCCGCAGCCGCGATCCCAGCCCCGCCGGCGTCGTCGCTGCGCAGCCCGCTCAACGCCAGGCGCGCGCAGCCGAGCCCTGCGAGCTCGTGCCACAGCTCGATGCGGGCGCCGTCGTCGCACGACACGACGTCCCAGTCGCCGCTGTGGACGTTGGCGGCCGCGGCGAGTCCGCCGCGGACCCGCCGCAGGACGGCGGCGGCGGCGAGCGAACCGTCGTCGTCGCGCAGCGTAGCCACGACCGGCGTGCCGGCGCCGAAGGCCTCCCACCAGGCGGCGAGCCACTCGCGCGTCAGGAACGGCGTCGGCGTCCGCTCCAGCAGCATGTCCCACGCGTCGCCGAGGGTGTCGAGCTCCGCGAGTCCGTCGTTCAGCGTGAGGCGCCGCGCTCCCCCGCTCAGCGCAAGTGGCGTTCGGCGCACGTGGCGTGACCGCCTCGCGCCCGCCAGCGGGATGTCCATGGCCCGAGATCCTAGTGCCCGCGCCCTCGAACCGACAGCCCGTGCCGCGCACGCGCCACGTCGAGCCCGGCGGCCGCTTAGCTCGTGCCCCGGGCGCGTAGGTTGCGCGCTTGTGAAGAACATGTGAGGATCCGGCCATGGGCCAGGCCATCGATGCCGGCGACGCTGCCGGCGTCGAGAACCCTTCGCCGCGCGCCAGGCGTGCCTGGCGCTGGTGGCTGGTCGCCGCCTTCCTGGCGCTGGTCGCCGTCGGGGCGCTTCTCACCGTGCTGCCCGGGCTCGCCGACGTGGTCGACGAAGGCACCGACCTGCGCCCCTATCCGGCGGGCCACGTCAAGGAGGTGCGGATCGCCGACACCTTCACCGTGTACGTGGACGACGAGTCGAGCCGCGTCGGCACCGACCTCATCAGCGGACTCGCGCTGGTCGTGCTCGCGACGGCCTCCGCGCTCACGCTCGTGCTGCTCGCGGCGGCCGGCGCCGCGCGCCGCCTGCTCGTGTTCCATCTGGTGACCGCCCTCGGGCTCGGCTTCCTTGCGCTCGACGAGCTCGCCGGCATCCACGAGACGATCGGCCACAACCTCCCCTTCCTCGCCGACGTGCCCGGAGTCGGTCGACCGGACGACCTCATCATCGCGCTTTACATCATCCCCGCGATCGCATACGTCGTGGTGTTCCGCGACGTGCTGCGCGGCTCGCCCCTCGTGCTGCGGCTGTTCGTCGCGGCAGTCGCCTGCTTCGGGCTCTCGGGCGTGATGGACGTCGCCGACCTGCCGCTCGACGAGCCGCTCGAGATGCTCGGCGCGGCGGCGATCGCCGGCGGCCTCGTGCTGTTGATGGCGCAGCACCTCGGCGCCGCGCTGCAGCTTCCGGCGCTGCAGGCGCTGGCGCCGCGCGACGATCGCGCCTGACCGCGCGCGCGGCCGCTACGCCGCGGGCGAGGCGGCGTGCAGCAGCCCGCGCTCGTGCAGCAGCTCGGCGATCTGGATCGCGTTCGTGGCCGCGCCCTTGCGCAGGTTGTCGGACACGACCCACAGGTCGAGCGCGCGCTCGTTGCCCGGGTCGCGGCGGATGCGGCCGACGAACACGTCGTCCCTGCCGTCCGCGTCGATCGCCAGCGGGTAGATGCCGGCGCCCGGGTCGTCGAGCACCGTCACGCCGGGCGCCGCGCTCAGCAGCTCGCGCGCGCTCTCCGGTGACAGCGGCTCGTGCGTCTCGACGTTGACCGCCTCGGAGTGGCCGTTGACGACGGGCACGCGCACGCACGTCGCGCTGATGCGGATCGACGGGTCGCCGAGGATCTTGCGCGTCTCGTTGATCAGCTTGCGCTCCTCGTCGGTGTGGTCGTCGCCGGGCGCGAAGGTGCCAGCGTGGGGGAGCGCGTTGAAGGCGATCTGGTGGGCGTAGACCTCGACCGGCGCGCTCGCACCGTGGAACACCGCGTGCGTCTGCTCCAGCAGCTCGTCGACGCCCTTCTTGCCGGTGCCGGACACGGCCTGGTAGGTCGAGATCACGAGCCGCGCGATGCCGGCCGCGTCGTGCAGCGGCTTGAGCGCGACGACCATCTGCATCGTCGAGCAGTTCGGGTTGGCGACGATCCCGCGGCGCGCGTCCGCGAGGGCGTCGGGGTTGACCTCGCTGACCACGAGCGGCACGTCGTCGTCCATCCGCCAGCGCGACGAGTTGTCGACGACGATCGCGCCCGCGTCCGCGAAACGCGGCGCCCACTCGCCCGACGTCGAGCCGCCGGCCGAGAAGAGCGCGAGGTCGAAGCCCTGGATCGTCTCGTCGGTCAGCGGCTGCACGATCCCGGCGACCTCCAGCTCGCGCCCGGTCGAGCGCTCCGATGCGAAGGGGACGATCTCCCGTGTCGGGAAGCCGCGCTCGCGCAGGAGCTCGAGCATCACGCCGCCGACCTGCCCGGTGGCGCCGACGACGGCGACGCGGTAGCCGCCCTCCGGGGTCGCGGAGCCGGCAGCGCTCATCGCGCCTGCTCGCCGATCGGGCGCTCGGCCTGGATGCCGCCCTCGCCCAGCTCGAACGCCGCGTGCAGCGTGCGCACCGCGTCGTCCACGCGGTCGGCGCGGATCACGCACGAGATCTTGATCGGCGAGGTCGAGATCATCTCGATGTTGATGCCTTCGCCGGCGAGCGTCGCGAAGACCTTCGCGGCAACGCCCGGGTGCGACTTCATGCCCGCGCCGACGATCGAGACCTTGCCCATCTCCGGCTCGCTGTCGACGGCTGCGATGCCGAGCTCGGCTACGACCGGCTCGAGCGCGCCCTGCGCGACGCGCAGGTCCTCGCGCGGCACGGTGAACGACAGCTCCGCGCCTTCGCGCCCCTCGCCGAGCGGCTCGTTCTGGATGATCATGTCGACGTTGCAGTTGGCCTCCGCGAGCGCGCCGAAGATGCGCGCCGCCGCCCCTGGCTCGTCCGGCACGCCGAGCAGCGTGAGGCGCGACTCGTCGTTCGAGTGCGTGACGGCGGTGATGAGGGCGTGCTCCATGGTCTCCTGCTCTCCGACGACGAATGTACCGGGGCCGTCCTCGAAGCTGGAACGGCAGTGGATGCGGACCCCGTGGTTGCGTGCGTACTCGACTGAGCGCAGCTGCAGCACCTTGGCGCCCGACGAGGCCATCTCCAGCATCTCCTCGAACGAGACGCTCGCCAGCTTGCGCGCGTTCGGGACGATGCGCGGGTCCGCGCTGTAGACGCCCGCCACGTCGGTATAGATCTCGCATACGTCCGCGCTCACGGCGGCGGCGAGCGCGACCGCGGTCGTGTCCGAGCCGCCGCGACCGAGCGTCGTCACGTCGCGGTCCGTCGACATGCCCTGGAAGCCGGCGACCAGCACCACCATGTCCTCCTCCAGCGCGGCCTCGATGCGATCGGCGCGCACGTCGAGGATGCGCGCCTTCGTGTGCGACGTGTCGGTGACGATGCCGGCCTGCGAGCCGGTCAGCGAGATCGCGCGGTGGCCGAGGTCGTGGATCGCCATCGCGCACAGCGCGCACGAGATCCGCTCGCCGGTCGACAGCAGCATGTCCATCTCGCGCGGGTCGGGCGCGGCCGAGACCTCGTCGGCGAGCCGGATCAGCTCGTCGGTCGTCTTCCCGCGCGCGGACAGGACCGCGACGACGCGGATGCCCTGCTCGCGCGCGGCGACGATCCGCCGCGCGGCGCCCTTGAGGCGCTCGGCGTCGGCGACCGACGTGCCCCCGAACTTCATGACGACCGTTCCCGGCATGCGACGGCCTAGGTTAGTGCGGGGGGCGAAAGCGCGCTGGGACAGGCTCTGAGGGGCATGAGCACATATGTGCATGTCTACCAGCCGAGTAGGAATCTGTATCCTCCAGGTATGAAAGCCAAGGTCTCCGAGAAGGGGCAGGTCACGATCCCCAAGCCCGTGCGCGACAAGCTGGGGATCGGCGCCGGCGACGAGCTCGACTTCGAGGTCGAGGGCGGGCGGATCGTCGCGGGCAAGGTCGCCGAGCAGGACCCGATCGACGCGGTGTGGGGCATCCTCGATCCGCTTCCGATGAGCATCGACGAGTGGATCGACGAGATGCGCGGCCCAGCGATCCCTCCGAACGAGGGTGAGCAGTGATCACCGCCGTCGACACGAACGTGCTGCTGGACGTGGTTTTCGGCGACGCGAGGTTCGGGGCGCCATCGCGGACGTCGCTGCGGAGAGCCTTCATGCAGGGCGCTCTGATCGCCTCGGAGGTCGTGTGGGCCGAGACGGTCGCGTCGTTCCCGTCTGAAGAACAGGCGGTTGAGGTGCTCGACCGGCTCCGCGTCCGCTTCGTCTCGTCGAACGCCGAGGTCGCGTCGGCCGCGGGCGCGGCGTGGCGCGGCTACCGCCGCGACGGCGGCCCGCGTGCACGCATGCTCGGCGACTTCCTCGTCGGCGCGCACGCGCGCGTCCACGCCGACCGCCTGCTCACGCGCGACCGCCGCTTCTACGGCGCCCGCTTCAGAGGCCTGACGATCTTTGACCCGGCCGCCGGCTGACGGTCAGGACAGACGGCGGCGCCCCACGAGCGCGCGGCCGAGCGTCAGCTCGTCGGCGTACTCGAGGTCGGCGCCGACCGGCAGGCCGCTGGCGAGGCGCGTGACGGTCACATCGGGCGCGCGCTCGCGCAGTTGCTCGGCGATGTGCAGCGCGGTCGCCTCGCCGGTCGTCGTCGGGTTCGTGGCGAGCACGACCTCGCGGATCGGCGTCGTGTCCGGCGCCGGCTGCGCGACCCGCGCGAGCAGCTCCGCGATCTTCAGATCCTCAGGGTCGACGCCATCGATCGGCGAGAGCGCGCCGCCGAGCACGTGGTAGCGGCCGTGGAACTCGTGCGTGCGCTCGATCGGGATGATGTCGGAGGGCTCCTCCACGACGCAGACGATGCTGCCGTCGCGGCGCTCGTCGGAGCAGATCCGGCAGCGGGGGCCGTCGGCGAGGTTGAAGCACACCTCGCACAGCCCGATCCGCTCCTTCATCTCGCGGATCGCCTCCGCAAGCGCGAGCGCATCCTCCTGCGAGGCGCGCAGCAGGTGGAAGGCGAGACGCTGCGCGGTGCGGCCGCCGATCCCCGGCAGCTTGCCCAACTCGGTGATGAGCCGCTGGACCGGCGGCGCGAACGAGGACATCGGCGCGAGCGCTCCCCCGACTCGGGCGGCCTAGAGGCCGGGGATCCCCAGGCCGCCTGCGCCGCCGAGCCCGCCGGTGATGCCGCCGAGGCGCTTCGACGCGAGCTCCTGCGCCGCCCGCAGCGCCTCGTTGGTCGCCGCGAGGACCATGTCCTGGAGCAACTCGACGTCCTCGGGATCGACCGCCTCCGGATCGATCGCGACCGCTGTGACCTCGAGATCGCCGGTGACC
>DATHEP010000211.1:0-5421 GCA_035318525.1 Conexibacter sp. | reverse complement strand
CTCGGGGATGCCGAGGTTGAGGCCTCGCAGGACGCGGTTGCGGCCGAACGCCTTGTGCACGTCTATGAACTGGATCGCGTCCTCGACGCCCTCCACCGCGTGGTGCGCCTCGCTGTGGAACTCGAACTCGTCGTCATCAGGGTCGCGCTCGCGGTCGGAGACGAACGAGACGTGCGACGCGGCGCCATCGTCGGCTGGGCCCGGCTCGACCGGCTCCACGCTACCCTCACGCTCAACTCGAGCCTCAGGGTTGGGGTCCGAGCCGTCGATGTCCGCGGGGATCTCGGCGCGCTCATGCGGATCGAGGGCGGCGTCGCCGTCGATCGGGTCGCCGGCGCGCTCCTCCTCCTCGAGACGATCGCGGTCGTAATCCGAGGGGCTCACATGGTCCTCCTGTCGGCGAGCTCGGGCATCAGCGGATCACGTTGATCTCGGGATGCGTCGCGAGCAGCGTCTGCGTGAACACGTAGTTGAACGCGAACACGCCCATGAAGGCGATCACGACGGCCTGGTTGACCGCGCGCCCCACTCCCTCGGCTCCGCCCGAAGCCGTCATTCCCTTGTAGCAGCAGACGATCGCGATGATCGCCCCGAACAGCGTCGTCTTGAGAATCGACCCCCACAGGTCCGTCGTCGACGCGTTCGTGAAGAAGGTCGCCCAGAAGGGCCCCAACGGCGCGCCGTTGACGAGCGTCGCGACGATGCCGCCGAAGATGCCGAACAGCAGTGCGTAGACGTCGAACAGGCCGGTCACGAGCATCAGCGCCAGGAAGCGCGGCACGACCAGGTTCTTGACCGGGTCGACGCCAAGCACCTGCAGCGCGTCGAGCTCCTCGCGGATCTTGCGCGCGCCGAGGTCCGCCGTGATCGCCGTGCCCGCGACGCCGGCCAGCACGATCGCCGTCACGAACGGCGCGAACTCGCGGATCGAGGCCAGCACGAAGAAGCCGCCGAGACGGTCGAGCGCGCCGAACAGCACGAGGAAGTTCGCGGCCTGCAGCCCGGGTGCGCCGTAGCCGAACGCGACCGTCGAGATCAGCAAGGGGAACCAGCAGAGCTTCAGCGCGAACAGGAACTGGGAGACGAACTCGCCGCCGTACGGGTACGGCGGGCGGATCGCCGAGACGATCGTCTTGCCCGTGAGGATCATCATGTCGCCGACCTCCTCGAGGGCGTTCCTCGTCGGCAAGAACGCTCGGTCGGCGACTGCTCGGACCATCTCTCCTCAGTCCTCCTGTAGGACATCCACGGAAGGCGCCCGAATGGCGCCCCCGAACGGACAGGGTATGGCACGAAAGTCGCGCATGCCAAACGTGAACCGTTGTGGTTCCGTTGAGCTTCTGTGAAGAGAGACAGCGCGGTCTATATATCGCTGTCATCGGGCAGGAGCGCATTTCGGCTACCGGCGGGCGCCCGCGGAGGCCCGTGCTATGTTCGCGCCGCTGTGCCGAGCCGAGGAGCCATGCTGCGAGGCGCGACGGCGGCCACGACGGCTGTCGCGTTGGCGCTTGCCGCGGGCTGCGGCGGTGACGACGAGCCGGACACCGAGCCGATCGCCTCGTATCGCGTTGGCGCGCCCGTCGCGACGTTCCCCGCGCAGCAGCAGCTCGCGCACGCGGTCGAGCTGTCGATCGCGGTGAAGAACACCGGCCGCCGCACGATCCCGAACGTCGCGGCGACGCTGCGGACGGGCGGCGGGGACGGCGACTCGCTCGCCGACGCGTTCTCCTCGCGCAACGAGGCGGAGGGCCTGGCGTCGCGCACGCGGCCCGTGTGGATCGTCGACGAGGGTCCGCTCAACGGCGACACCGCCTTCGGCAACACGTGGGCGCTCGGCTCGATCGCCCCTGGCCGCACCCGCACCTTCAGATGGCGCGTCGTGCCGGTGAGAGCCGGCCGCTACGAGCTGCGCTACCGGCTGTTCGGCAGCACCTCCGGCCGCTCGCAGCTGCGCCTCAGAGACGGCAGCGCCCCGCACGGGTCGCTCGACGTGCGCGTCAGCGGCAAGCCCGCACAGGTGCGGGTCACGCCCGACGGCAAGATCGTTCCTATCCCGCCGAGCTGAGCCGACACGCGGCGGGCTGGCGGATGCTCGCTCGCGGGAGCTCGCGCTCCCGCACCATGGACGCAGCCGGTGAAGCGTGCTTCGCACGCGAACCGGCGAGGACGCCGCCTCGCGGGATGCCGGCGTCGCCAGGCAACGCGTGAGGGCCCGCAGCACGAAGCACGGGCCCTCACGGTGCACGGAACCGGCACCGCCCGTCATTACGGCGCCGGAGCCGAGTCGGTGTGCAGCGGCGTGGGCGCGTCGCTCCGGTCCCGGGTGGGCGGGAATCCCATCCGCGACCGGAGCCGCCGCTGCCGCGTTCTCTAGACCGCCGCCGCCGGGTCGGGGTGAGACTGGAGCGTCTCCTCCCCGGACTCGCCGGTGCGGATGCGGTACGCCTGCTCCACGGGGAGCACGAACACCTTGCCGTCGCCGATCGAGCCGGTGCGCGCGTGGCGCAGGATCGAGTCCACGATCGTCTGCACGTCACCCGTGGCGACGACGCACTCGATCTTGACCTTCGGCCGCAGGTAGTTCGTCACCGACGAACCGCGGTATTGCTCGGTCACGCCCTTCTGGCGGCCCGAGCCCTTCACCTCCGTTATCGACATCGAGGGGAATCCGAGCTCCAGCAGCTCCTGCCGGATGGGCTCGAACGCCTCGTGTCGGATATACGCGACGACGAGCTTCATGCCGGCACCTCCGAGGGCTTCATGCCGGACGACGCCGTGGCGCCCGCCGGGGTCTGGACGGGGCCGACGCCGACCAGCTCGGGCGCCGGGATGAACTGCTCCGGGTAGCCGTACATGCCGTGCTCGGAGATGTCGAGACCGGCGTCCTCCTCGTCGGCGGTCACGCGCAGGCCGTACGTCTTCTTGATCAGGAAGAACGTGATGAAGCTGGCCACGAAGACGAACGCGAACACCGTCACCACGCCGAGCGCCTGGACACCGAGCTGGTGGAAGGAGCCCGTGTAGAAGAGGCCGCCCTCGCCCACCGCGTTGTAGTCGGCGAGCGCCGGATTCGTGAACAGGCCGCACGCGAGCGTGCCCCAGATGCCAGCGATGCCGTGCGCGGAGAGCGCCCCGACCGGGTCGTCGATCTTGCGGTCGATCGCGAGCACGCTCACGACGACGAGCACGCCGGCGACCGCGCCGATGATGACCGCCGCCCACGGCGATACGTAGCCCGAGGGCGCTGTGATGCCGACGAGCGCGGCGATCGCGCCGTTGCCCGCCATGCCGATGTCGATCTTCTTCATCAGCAGCCGCGAGGTGATGATCGCCATGATCACGCCCGCGCTGGCGGCCAGCTGCGTGACGATGATGACCTCCGGGAAGCGGCCGTCGAGCGCGCCGAGCGTCGAGCCCGGGTTGAAGCCGAACCAGCCGAGCCAGAGGATCAGGATGCCGAGGCCGAACAGCGGCATGTTGTGGCCGGGGATCGGCCGCGGTCTACCGTCCGCCCCGTACTTGCCGCGCCGCGGTCCGAGCAGCAGGAGCACCGCGAGCGCGCCGGTGGCGCCGATCAGGTGGACCGCCGTCGAGCCGGCGAAGTCCTGCATGCCGAGGTTGGCCTGCAGCCAGCCGCCGCCGAAGACCCAGTGCGAGCCGATCGGGTAGATGAGGGCGGCGAAGACGACCGCGTAGATGGCGTAGACGCCGAACTTCACGCGCTCGAGCGTCGTGCCCCACACGATCGCGAGCGAGACCGCGCAGAACGTGAACTGGAAGAAGAACTTCCCGTCCACGGTCACGTCGGAGAAGCTCATCGCGGGGAAGGCGACCGACGGGTCGCCGAAGTCGCGCAGGAAGAACCCTGTGCTCCCCCACAGCTCGCCCGTGCCGCCGAAGGCGAGCGCGAAGCCCACCGCCCAGTACATGAGCGCGGCGATCGAGAAGTTCATGAGGATCTTCGCCACGATCGTGCCGGCGTTCTTGCCCCGCGAGAAGCCGATCTCGAGGAACGCGAACCCTGCCTGCATGAACATGACGAAGAGGGCCGCGACGACGACCCACATGGTGTTGATCCCGACCGAAGTCAGGGACTCGGCGCCCGCGGCGTCGAAGGTGTCAGCCGATGCGACGGTCGGCAGCAGCATCAAGGCGACGAGCGCCATCACGCTGGCGCAGAGAATCGTCGTCCGCTTCATTTTCCCTCCTGGGTTGACGGATTGCGGCGAGTCTCCGTCAGCGCGCGCGTACGATCTTTGGCCAGGTGGCGAAAGATCGCGGCGGAGGTTTCGCCACGGCCTGTCGCGCGTCCGTCGCAGGACGCCTTCCGTCACGCCGCATAAGTGCGGCCCTTATAGTCCCGCGCGAGGGAACCTCCGCCTCGCCGCCAGGAGCACCGTGCAGGCGTCCCTTTAGACATGCGGATAGTGTCGGAACGCCGTCGCCTTCGTACGCTCGCTCCGCACGGAAATCACGAGAGGGAACACCCGTCCATGGCAAAGATCCGTCAGCAGAACGTCAGTGCAGCGCAGTGGTCGCCGAACGGCGCGACCCTCGGCTCGCTCGACCTGACCTCACCCGACAACCAGGTCTTCGGCGAGAACGTCTTCAGCCTCGCCGAGCAGCGGCAGCGGCTCCCGAAGACCGTCTTCAAGCAACTGCAGGCGACGCTCGAGCAGGGCCAGGCGCTCGACAGCTCGCTCGCCGACGCCGTCGCGCTCGCGATGAAGGAGTGGGCGCTGGAGAAGGGCGCGACGCACTACGCGCACTGGTTCCAGCCGCTGACGGGCTCGACCGCCGAGAAGCACGACTCCTTCTACAACCCGGTCGGCGACGGCACCGCGATCGCCGAGTTCTCCGGCAAGGAGCTGATCCAGGGCGAGCCCGACGCGTCGTCGTTCCCGACCGGCGGGATCCGCGCGACCTTCGAGGCGCGCGGCTACACCGCCTGGGACCCGACGAGCCCCGCCTTCATCCTCGAGAACCCGAACGGCGCGCTGCTCTGCATCCCGACGGCGTTCACGTCGTGGACGGGCGAGGCGCTCGACCACAAGATCCCGCTGCTGCGCTCGATGGAGGCCCTCTCCAACTCGGCGATCAGCGCGCTGCGCCTGCTCGGCGACGAGACCTCGCAGCGGATCTTCACCACGGTCGGCCCCGAGCAGGAGTACTTCCTGATCGACGAGCAGTACTACTTCGAGCGCCCCGACCTCTACACGACCGGGCGCACGCTGTTCGGCGCCAAGCCGCCCAAGGGCCACGAGCTCGACGAGCACTACTTCGGGTCGATCCCCGAGCGCGTGCTGGCCTACATGATGGAGACCGAGAACGAGCTGCGAAAGCTCGGGGTGCCCGTCAAGACGCGCCACAACGAGGTGGCCCCGGGCCAGTACGAGATTGCTCCGGTATTCGAGAACTCCA
>DATHEP010000210.1:0-7349 GCA_035318525.1 Conexibacter sp. | reverse complement strand
CCGATCTCCGACGCACCCGAGATATGGAACGCCGACTTGCTCGTGATCGTCCCGAGCCCGAACTGCAGCGTCGCCGCGGTTTCCGCCGCCGAGAGCTGGCTGCTCGCGTCCGCGCTGTGCCCTGGCCCCTTGTAATACTCGTTCGCGGTCGTCGTCGCGTTCATAAACTCGCGCCAGAAGAACGCGGCGATCGGCGTGAACGTCTCGTCGTCGAGCGCGTTGACAAAGTCGCCGGTGCCCTTCCAGTAGCGCAGCGCGCCGTTCAACAGGAACCGCTGGCCGGGATCGGAGATCGCGACGTATTGGTAGGTCACGCCGGCGGCGTTGTTCTGCGCGTCGTTGAACACCAGGCGGCACACGGTGCGCCCCAGTTCCTGGTCGCCCAGGGCGCCGGTCGGCACGAACGTCGGGTCGACCACCGCCTGCACCATCAGGTCGGGCCGCGTCGCCTGCTGGATGCCCTTGTGCGCCGACAACAGCGAACTCCACCAGTGCGTGCCGCCGACGTCGCCGGTCAGCGGCCGGATATACAGCCAGTGCACGGGCACGCGGAACGTGAGGTTCTGGCCGACGCCGTCGCCGACGTAGGTGCCCGCGTGCACGATCACGGGCGAGATCGGCGCAGTCCCGCGGTTCGCCCAGGGCGTGCGGGCATACGGCGCGTTGTGCATCCCGATCGGCGTGCGCGCCGGCACGGTCGGCGAGATCAGCGTCGAGTCTTCGGGCCCGAACTGGCCGATGCACTCGACCTCCGCCTGCAGCGCGTCAGCGAACGCTGCGTTCGCGCTGTTGTCTTTTTCAAAATAGAGCTCTAACGGCGCGATCGGCTTGATCGGGTTGAGCAGGCCGGACGGCCGATACATCAGCGTCTGCCACTGCAGCGACGTGTTCTGTGTGCCGGCACTCGCCATGACGGCCGCGGCGCCGGCGAGCGAGTAGCCCAGGCGCCCGTTGATCGCGCCGGCGCGGCGCGCGTGCACGGCGAACACCATCGCCGAGATCCCCAGTGACTCCTCCAGGTTGTCGACTTCGGTCGCCGCGTCGGTCGTGACGCCCAGGATCGCGAGCGCGGTCGTCGATCCGATCTCCGCCATGCCGGTTGACGGCACGGGCTGCTGCAGCAGCGCGCTGTAGATCCCCGTCCAGTTCGCGCGCGTTGCGGCGTCGCCGGTCGGTTTGATGTGGACGATCTTCGAGCCGTTCAGCCAGTCGAGTTGTGCGGCGAAGTCGGTCGGCCAGGCGGCATTGATCCAGTCGGCGACGTCGAGCCCGAGCTGCTGTGAGTTGCTGTCCGTGCCGCAAATGTGGCTCGACGCATGGAGCCCGTTCGACGCCTGCGTGAGCCCGACGTTCGCGGGGAAGGCGGGGTTCAGCACGAGCGCGCCGTTCACATACAGCTTGAACACGCCGGCGGCGAAGTCGACCAGGATGTCGATCTTGTGCCAGGTGTTCAGGACGAGCGCCGCGGCCGTCGTGCCCTGGAGCGTCTCGACGTTCGCGCTGCTGTTGTTATAGACGGCGATCTGCCCGGTCGGCAGCATGCGCACGATGACGCCCGACGCGCTCGACGTCGGCCCGCCGTGACACTGCCAGAAGGCGGCGGCGGCATCGGGGAAGCGCCGCGGCCGCACGTAGAACCGTTCCCACGACTGGGCGGCGCTGGCGGCGAAGTCGTCGAGCCGGTGCGCGCGCTGCGCGAGCGCCGAGTCGCGGAGCGCGTAGCCCCATCCACCGACCGATCGCGCGGCCGCGCGGGACGCGAGATCGCCCGACGCCGTGCCGCCGGCGCCCGTCGATGGCAGGTTGCCGCCGTCGATCCAGCGGCGTTGTGACATCGCGACCGTGCCCGTGCTGCTCTTGCTGACGAAGTTGCCCTTCCAGAAGAACGTCAGCGTCGCGCCGAGTGTCGGCTGGCCGATGAACGCGCCGGCCTTGAGTTGGAACTTCGCGACGTTGCGCGGAAAGTTCAGCGACGCGACGGGCACAAACCAGCGGCTGCTGATGTGGTTCGTCGCGAGCGGGGCGCCCGTGAGCACGATCGGCGCGCTGAAGTCGACCGCCGCGGTGTCAGGCGCGCGAATGATGTAGCCGGTCGTGCGCGCGCGCAGCGGCGTATAGGGCGGCCAGCTCGTCGCCTTGTAGGTCGCGACCAGCGCCGGGTCGGACAGGTAGATGTCGTAGTTGAGATAGATCCGGTTCGTTGCCACGGGCGATCGCTCCTCTGAGGTTCCGCGGCTCGACGCCCGTGACGGCGAACGTCGAGCCGCGGCGTGAACGATCGGTCGCTAGTCGCCGAGCGGGCTGGCGTCGTCGCGATCGGTGAGCTGGCCGCCCTTGTCGCGACGCAGCGCCGCGTGCTCGCGCTTCAGTGCCTCGGTGCCCGTGGTGATGCGCTCCGGAGTGTCGTCCGGCACGCGCTGCATCCACTTGGTCGAGAACTGATAGTTCGCGTCGTCGAGCTGGAACACGTCGCCGGCACGATACCGCTTCTCGTGCATCCAGCCCATTTTCAGCGCGCGCACTTTCATCTTGCGGCCGCGCGGGCCGCGTTTGTCGGTGCCGAGCGCCTGGCGGGCCCGCTCCTCCTCGGTGAGTCCGTCCGGCAGCGGCGCGTTGACGTTGCTGCCTTCGGGCACGCGCGCGCCGCGTTCGCGGTTGATCGGGTGTGAGCGCGGCCGCGTCTCCGGGATCGCGCCGTAGGGGGGATACGGCATCGGGTCGTCGCTGACCGCTTCCTCCACCTTGACGATCTTCGGGTTGGGCGGGCCGGTGTGCCGGCGGCGAGTCGTGCCGCTGGCGAGGGGCGCGTCGTGCACGGTGCCCTCGTCGTCGCCGAGCACGTCGTCGTCGGTGTCGCGCGCGTCGTCGGTCTGTGAGCCGCGCGTGCTGTTGGTCGTGCCGCCGGCGAGCGTCTCGCGCTCGCGACGGGTCGCCGGCTTCGCGCTGCGGCTGCGGGTCGCTGCTGCTTTCTTTGCCACGGTAGTCTCCTCAATGGCGCCAGGCGGTTCATTAGGCCGCCTGGCGCCGCGTTGCTGCTATTGGGTGAACGCGCGATCGCTAGACGGTGTAGCCGCGCGCGTAAGACTTCGCGAGCTTGCTGAACATCGACCGCGGCGTCAGGAACGCGGTGAGCGTGACGGTCGCCGCGCCGCCCGCCGGCGTGACACGCACGCCATAGAAGCGGAGCGAACCGGCCGCCGGTGCGCCCGGCGGGATCGCGAGGAAGATCAACCCGCCGGCGGGCAAGTCCGCGGCGAGCCGGGTTTCCTCGACGAGCACGACGATGCCCGCCGTCAGCGCGGCGTCGGTCGCCATGATGACTTCGAGCTTGACGGTCGTCGCTGATGCGGCGACGTCGACCTGGAAGGCGAAGCCGACACTCTCGCCGTCGCCAAGATCGCGCTGCGCGGTGAGTGTGCCGATGTCGATCGAACTCGTCGAGACGGCCGCGGCGGTGAACGCCTGGGCGTCGGACACGAGCAAGAGAGCGTCCATGAACATTTGCGTGACTCCTCAAACCAAAGTGAACCAAAGGACCGACGCCAGGCGCCCGGCCCCAGGACGTCGACACGGCTAGGCGACCGTCGCCTCCGTGTTGAGGAGCTGATCGACGATGCGGATCGGCGTGTCGCCGAACATCGCGGTCGGTCGGCCCATGACGTTCTCGAACGTGAGCCCGCCGCCGGCGCTGACATCCGTCCGCACCTGGCGACGCAGGAACCGCTTGACGGTGCGGTTCATGTAGAACACGGGTTTGCCGAGCCGGTTGGGGATCGTTTCCTGCGCCTGCTCCATCGCGTCGATCAGGTCGGCGGCCGAGCCGGTCGACAGATCGCTGATGTCGATGTTGCAGATGCGGACGACGTAGCGCCAGTCCTTGAGCGCGATCCCCGCTTTCCACTGCCAACGCTCTTGCATCGCGCGCATGCGCTGGCCGGCGACGCCGGCGGTGACTTCGATCGTCACTTCGCCGTAGTCGTTGTGCTGCAGCCCGGCGGTCGATCCGGACGGGAAGATCCCCGAGACGGTGTCCTCGCCCCAGGCGACGAGCCAGATGCTCGTGTTATCCGAGCCCGAGCCGCCCGCCTTGATGACGTTCGCGCCGTTGGTCGCCGTCGACAGCGAGAACCGCGGCGCGAGTCCGGTGAACTCCTCCGGCGCCAGGCCGCTGTTGCCGTAGAAGATGGTCTGCACCATTTCCTGGTTCATCGCTTCGATGAACGCGCGCGCCTCGGACAGCCGGAACGCGCCGGTGTTGCCATTCAGCTTCAGCAGGTCGACGTCGACCTCGCTCCACGCTTCGAGCATGCCGGCCTGTTCGTCGATCTGCGCGGTCGTCGACTTCGAGGGAGTGACGCCGCCGTTCAGCAAGCGCCAGGCGACGGTCGGGAGCCCGGTTCGCACGGTCGTGCGGTGTCCTGTGGGTAGGTTGCCTTCGCGCCAAACCATATCCTGCAGGATCTCGTTGCTCTGCGCGAGCAGCTCCACGATCGACGCGACTTTGCCGGTCGGGTCGAGCCGCTTCGCCCAGTCGAGGAGTGTCGGCGCGCCGGTGCCGAGCGCGGCGCCGAACACGACGACGTAGAACAGGCCCGAGCCGTGGGACGCGATCGCGTGCGAGCCGAGTGCGGCCGCACTGGTGTCGACGCACATCGCGAGGATGCACGCCAGGGTCAAAACGAGGTAACGCATGATGCTGTTCTCCAGTGACGGGCGCGTCGATCAGTCCTTGCCGTAAAGCTGCTGCGCGAGCGACTTCGCCCCTTCGCCGCTGCCGCCGCCCTGGCCTGGCCGATCTTCCGCCGTCAATTTGCCGATGTCTGCAAGGAACGCGAGAACAATGCGGTTGTTCAGCGCGCCGGTTTTGGTCATGTAGGCGCGGAACTCGTCGCCGAGCTTCGAGCCCACGGGTCGCACGCGATCGAGGATCGCGGTCGCATGCCGCTCCGTCTCCGGCCATTTCGCGCCGCCGTAGTCGGGATCGGCCATCGCCTCCGCCTTCAGCTTCTCGTTGTAGGCGTTGGTGCGTTCAATGAGCGCCGTGAGCTTCGCCTGGGCCTTCTCGTTGGTCCAGCCTTCCGCGCGGGCCTCCTCCGTGAACGATGCGAGATCCTCCGCTTCGATCGTGATGCCATCGGGGAGCGTCAGCGCATAGGTGTCAGGAGCTTTCGACGCGGGTGCGTCGTCCGGCTTCTTCCCTGCTGCTGCTGCGGCTGCCGCGTCGGCGTCCGTTTTCTCCTGGGCGAGCTGCTCAGGAGTCTTGCCGCCGGCGCCCTCGCCGGCAGGTTTCTCGGCAGGCTTCTGCCCGCCCTTGTCGTCGGTCGTCGTTTTGCCATCGCCGCCGCCCGAGCCGGTGTCAGCCTTTTCGAGGAACGGGTAAGCCAGTCGTCGGTGCATGAACTCTACGCCTCCGGTGATACGGGTTTCGTGTGGACCGCGTCCGTGCTGTTCGCTTCACGCCGGTTGAACGCGCGCGCCTCTTTCTCCATGAGCAGGTAGCCGTCTTCGTCGGCGTCGAGCAGCAGCGCGATCAGCTCGTGCCCGAAGTCCTGGCGGCCGGCGTTGTAGTGGATCAGCGCGCTCGCGTGATAGATGCTCTCGAAGACTTTGGCCTTCACCAGCAGCGACCAGCAGAACGCGCGGCCCTCCGGTGTCGCCAGCACGGCGCGCGTCAGATCCTGCTCGCGCGTCGCGAGCCGCTTCTCTTTGCGGCCGGCGCGCTCGACCTGCTCAGGGTCGGCAGCGTTGCGAACGTCGGCGCGATCCTTCGCCATCAGTAACTGGGGTTCCACTTGGTGCCGTCCCACACGAGGAACAGCACTTTATTGATGACCGCCGTCGACGCCAGGCTGATATTGCCGGTCGTGTCGGTCGTGAACGCCGCGTCGGGCACGATCGCGAGCGTGCAGGTCGACGTGCACGCCGCCGGCACGGTGACGGTCTTGACCAGGCCGGCGCCCAGGTGATGAACCGCGTTGGTCGGCGCGATGACGTTCGTCGAGATCGTCAGCACGCTCGACGGCCCGGTCGAGTAGATCGCAGTGCGCGTGATCGTCTGCCCGATCACGTTGGGGTTTACGACGACGGTCGCCGCGGCGAGCGTGCCCCACACGAACGCCAGGCCCGCGACGAGCCCGAGCAGCGGCTTCAGCTTGCGCGCGCGGCTCACTGGCCGTTCCCCATGCGGACGTTCACGGTCGCGCCCGTGCCCGAGATCGCCGAGAGCCGGGCCCGCACGTTGCGCCAGGCGGCATACATCGCGAACCCGTCCGCGGTCTGCGTCGTCCCGAGCGTCAGTGTGATCGTGCCGGCGGTGATCCATTCGGTGTCCACGGTCGGGTTCTCGACGTTGCTGACTTCGATGATGACCGTCGCCGCGCCGGCGCCCGCGGTCGTCAGCCCATACGCCTCGAACGTCGTCGAGCCGGTCGCCGGCTTGAACGCCTGGCTCGATGTGGTCGTTGCCTGCGCGGTGAGCATGCCCGTCGTGACGAACATCGTCCGCTGGCCCTGGGCCTCGACGAGTGCCGGCGCGAGCACGAGCGCGATCGCGAGTAGTAGCTGCTTCACATGACCCCCTGCGGTGCGTTGGCGACGATCCGGTTCAGCGCCGTGTCGCCTTCCATTGGTGTGTTGCCGGCGGCCTGCATGGCTTGCGCGGCCGTCTTCGCTTGCTCTGCCTGCTGCTGCGCGGCGATCGCCTTCTGCTCCTGCTCCCGGCTCGCCGCGGCGTCGTCGTCGCTGTTGACGATGCCAGGGTCGACGCCGAGCGCGTCGCCGTAGACGTCGACGACCTTGAACACGTTGACCTTGTGCCGCACGTCGGGGAACGCCTCGATCATGACCAGCGCCGACTGGATGAACCGATCCTGCGCGACGACGCCGACCAGCTTCTGCGCCTGCGCCATGACGCTGATGTATTCGACCTTCAGGTTCACGCCGAGCAGCTCCTCCGGCGGTTCCGGAATGAGCCCGGCCTGGACCATCTTCGCGAACACGCGGTCGACCAGCGGGTCGAGCAGCTCGTCGTTCGTGCGTTCGAGCACGGGCCCGAGCGCCAGCAGCTTCTCCTCGTGGCGTTCGTCGACCTCGCGTGCCGTCACGGGCTGACTGCCGCGGACGTCGTCGCTGCGGGCGAGCATGAGGAACAGATCCTCGTAGAACGCGCGCTGGATCCGATACTGCACTTCGCCGATGTCGGCGCGTAGGTGTTCGAGGTTCAGCACGACGTCGTGGATCGACTTCAGGCCGGCCATGCCCTCGCGCGTGTCGACGTAGGTGACATCGCCGGGCAGCAGCGACGTCTTCGACGCGCGCAGCGCCACGGGCCCGACGAGCGGCGGGTCGAC
>DATHEP010000209.1:0-6326 GCA_035318525.1 Conexibacter sp. | reverse complement strand
CTGCCTGCTAATCGCGCCATTCCAACCTTCGCCACGGCCCCGCTCATGTTATCGAACAGACGTTCTACCTGTTCTGACTACCCAAGTACCTGCATCGTGTGCGAACATATGTTCGTATGGTTGGATGCACGACGCAGAACGGGGGAAGACGATGAGAGGGCGCAGAGCGCTGGTCCCACCGACGCCGGAGCTGCTCGCGCTCGCGGGCGCGATCCGGCACCTGCGGCGCGAAAGAGAGCTGTCGCAGGAGGCGCTTGCCTACGCCGCCGGCGTGCATCCGAAGCACGTCAGCGAGATCGAGCGAGCCAACAAGGACCCGCGCACGACGACGGTCGCCCGCCTCGCCGACGCGCTCGGCGTCACCGTCGCCGAGCTCCACGAGCTGTCGGCCGGCGAGGCCGAGAAGTCCTCTCCGTAGGTCGGTCGCGGGCCATGTCCTGCCGTGAGGTCGTCCTGCGACCCGCGCGCAGGACGGCGCCAGCCGGACATGATCGTTTAGGGCACCCTACTTCGGTGCGCCTAATTAGGCTAGCCTAACGCATCATGAACGCCCCTCCCGCTCCCACCGACCACGTCGTGCCGGACGGCTTCGACCCCGTCCCGCCGCCGCTGACGCCGCCGGTCCCCTCTCCCCGCCCCACTCCCGCCGAGGCGGCGCGCACGCTGCTCGCGCAGACGCGCACCGCCGCACTCGCCTCGCTCAGCGAGGACGGCACGCCGTGGGCCTCGCTCGTGATGTTCGGGTTGCTGGATGACGGCACGCCCGCGCTGCTCGTCTCGACGCTCGCCGAGCACGGCCGCAATCTCGTGCGCGATCCGCGGGCGTCGCTGATGGTGGCCGCACCGCAGGCCAGCCCCGACCCGCTCGCCTCCGGCCGCGTGACGCTCTCCGGCCGCGTCGAGCGGCCGACCGGCGCGCGCGAGGGCGAGGCCCACGCCGCCTGCCTCGCCGCGATGGCGAGCGCGAAGGTGTTCGCCGAGTTCGGCGACGTGTCGCTGTGGACGCTCGAGGTCGAGCGCGTGCGCTGGGTCGGCGGCTACGGGACGATGGGCTCCGCAAGCGCCGACGACTACCGGACGGCACAGCCGGACCCGACCGCGTCGAGCGCCGCGCACGCCGTCCAGCACCTCAACGAGGACCACGCCGATGCGCTGCTGCTGATGGCGCAACAGCTCGGTGGCTACCCCGACGCGAGCAGAGCGCAGTGCACGTCGATCGACCGTCACGGGATCGACCTCGCCGTCTTCACGCCGCGCGGCGTCGCGCCGATCCGCGTCGGCTACGCCGAGCCGGCGACCGCCGCCGACGGCCTGCGCGCCGCCACGGTCGAGCTGACGCGGCGGGCGCGGGAGGCGGCGGCCGGATGAGGCGTCCGAGGTCGGTCCGCCGAGCTCACTGCGGATCTCGCCGCGCGTACCGCGGTCAGATCCACAGTGCTCGGGTGCGGATCGCCGTTCTGCTCGCAGCGCTCGCCTGCCTCATGGTCGCGCCCACGGCCCAGGCCGCGCCGCGCGTCGTCGCGCTCACGCCCTTCACCGCCAACACGCTGGCGATCTTCGGTGTCACGCCGCTCGCGATCGGCGAGACGGTCGGCGGTGGAGAGCACTTCTCGCGCCGCCTGGCCGAGGTGAAGCGGCTGCCGCTGGCCCATCCCAACGGGCCGAACATGGAGCAGGTCGCGGTGCTCGACCCGCAGCTCGTGCTGTCGGCGCCCGTCTGGAAGAAGGGCAACGACCAGATGCGCCAGCTCGGGACGCGCGTCGTCGAGATCGACCCGCGCACGGTCGCCGACGTGCCGAAGGCGACACGCTGGATCGGCGCGCTCGTCGGGCTGCCCGCGAAGGCGCGCGAGCTGGCCGAGAAGCAGCGCGCCCACGTGAGAGCGGCGGTCGCGCGCGCGAGATCCCGTCCCCGCGTGCTGCTCGTGCTCGGCGTCGGGCGCGCGTCGTTCGCGTTCCTGCCCAACAGCTGGGGCGGCGACGTGGTCGAGCAGGCGGGCGGCCGGCTCATCACCGCCGGGCTGAGAGCGTCCGGCGGCTACGCGCGCATCTCCGACGAGTACGTGATCGCGAGAGACCCCGACGTGATCATCGCGGTGCCGCACGGCAACGCCGACGAGATCCCGCGGCTCACGAGATACCTGCGCAGCAACCCTGCCTGGAGCACGACGAAGGCGGCGCGCACAGGCTGCGTGTACGTCTCGAACGACAACGCGCTGCTGCAGCCCTGGACGAGCCCGGCGCAGACGATCGCCGACGTCCAGACGAAGTTCCTGAAGAACCGCTGACGGGCGGCGCCGTGACGCTCCGCCTGTCGCTCGTCGTCTCGCTCGCCGCCGCCGCGCTCGCCGCGGCGGCGGCGGCGTCGATGACGCTCGGCGCCGTGCACATCCCGCTGCAGCAGGTGCTCGACGCGCTCACCGGCGCCGCCGACCCCGGCCCGCTGCGCAAGATCGTGCTCGACCTGCGGCTGCCGCGCACGGTCGAGGCGCTCTCGGTCGGCGCGGCGCTCGGCACCGCCGGCGCGCTGCTGCAGGCGGCGCTCGCCAACCCGCTCGCCTCGCCCGACGTGATCGGCGTCACGGGCGGCGCCGGCTTCGGCGCGATCCTGATCCTGCTCGTCTTCCCCAGCTCGATCGCGCTGCTGCCGCTCGGCGCGCTGCTGTTCGGCCTGCTGGCGGCGGCGATCGTGTTCGTCGTCGCATGGTCGGGGCCGAACCCGGGCGGGATCGGTCGGCTGATCCTCGCCGGGATCGCGATCAGCGCGCTGTTCGCGGCCGGCATGAGCACGCTGATGGCGCTGCACCCCGACCGCGTGCCGTCGGCGATCTTCTTCCTCGTCGGCGGGCTGACGACGAGCGGCTGGAGTCAGATGAGCGTGGTGTGGCCCTACCTCGCCGCCGGCTTCGTGCTGGCGGCGGTGCTTGTGCGCCCGCTCGACCGGCTCGCGCTCGGCGACGACGTCGCCGCCGCGCTCGGCGCGCGACCGCGGCTGATCCGCCTCGGCGCCGGCGTCGCGGCGGCGCTGCTGGCCGCCTCCGCCGCCGCGCTGGCGGGGCTCGTGACGTTCGTCGGCCTGTTCATCCCGCACGTCGTGCGGCTGGCTGCCGGCACCGCCAGCAACTGGTTCGTCGTGCCGGCCTCAGCCCTGTGCGGCGCGGCCCTGCTGCTGGCAGGCGACACGCTCGCGCGCACCGTCATGGCGCCGATCGAGCTGCCGGTCGGGCCCCTGATGGTCGTGCTCGGCGTGCCGCTGTTCCTGTGGCTGCTGCGGAGAGCGGTGTGAGCGAGGCGCCCCTGCTCGACGCCCGCGACGTGCGCGTCGAGATCGGCGGCACGCCGATCCTGCACGGCGCCGACCTGGCCGTCGCGGCCGGCGAGCTGGTCGCCGTCGTCGGCCCCAACGGCGCCGGCAAGTCGACGCTCGCGCGTGCCGTCGCGGGCCTGCAGAAGACCGTCGGCGGCAGCGTCAGATGGAGCGGCGAGGACATCGCGCGGCTGCGCGGCCGCCGTCTCGCGCGTCTGCGCGCGTTCGTGCCGCAGCGCCCGCGCGTGCCGGCCGGCGTGACGGTGCGCGACGCGGCGCGCATCGGCCGCTCGCCGCACGTCGGCCCGCTGCAGCGGATGACGCGAGCCGACCACGAGGCGGTCGAGCGGGCGCTCGCGCGGGCGGGCGCCGACCAGTTCGCCGAGCGGGCGCTCACGACGCTCTCCGGCGGAGAGCTGCAGCGCGTGCAGATCGCCGTCGCGCTCGCGCAGGAGGCGCCGGTGCTGATCGCCGACGAGCCGACCGCGCACCTCGACCTCGGCGCCACGGCCGGCCTCGCGCGCCTCCTGCGCGGGCTGACCGCCGACGGCCTCGCGGTGATCCTCGTCGTCCACGACCTCGCGCTCGCGGCGGCCGTGGCGGACCGCGTCGTCGTGATGGCCGACGGCCGCTCGGTCGCGACCGGCTCCCCGGAGGAGGTGCTCCACCCCGAGCGGATCGCTGCCGTGTGGCGCGTCGATGCGGCACTCGAGCGCGACGCCGAGGGTCGCACGGCGCTGCGCGTCGGCTGGCTCGAAGACCTCCGTGCATCATTTGTTAGGGTGCCCTAAACTTTACTTAGGGCACCCTAAGCGACATGACATGACGAAAGGACCCCTGCACCCCATGCTCCGCTCCCCCGGACGCCGCCTGCGCGTCCCCGCGCTCGCCGCGCTCGCGCTCGGACTGCTCGCCGGCCCCGCCTCGGCCTCGACCGTCGTCGGCGGCGGCTTCGACTGGACGATGGCCAACTACTACGTCGCCCCCCAGAACGACACGCTCGGCCAGCGCACCTGGCTCGGCTTCGTCACCGCCACGGTGTCCGGCGGCGGGCCGCCGTCCGCCGGCAGCGCCACCGCCAGCGGCGGCGCGACGATCGCCGACAGAACCGGCGCGAGCGTGAGCGAGGTCAACACCTCGAGCCCCGTCAGCGTCGACGACAGCTACACGTTCTCGATCCCCGCCACGGGCGGCACGTACGACGAGTACACCGGCATCGGCAGCGTGCAGCTCGGTGGGACGCTCAGCTTCGCGGTCCTCCCCGGGCTCGGCTTCCTGCCCCGCACGATCGTGAACCCGACGCTGACGCTCGACGGCACCAGCGCGACGCTCGTCTCGAGCGGCCAGGTCGACAGAGCGACCTACGGCCCGGAGACGATCTTCACCTTCAACCTCACGAGCTCGCTCGTGACGCTGAAGGCGGACGGCTCGCGCGTCATCAGCGCGATCGCGCGCACGAGCCACAACGCGACGTTCTTCGGCACGAGAAGCTACTTCCCGGGCAGAGGCACCGAGTCGTTCGCGCTGCGCCTGAAGATCAAGCCCGACGAGATCCGCGGCCCGCAGGGTCCCGCCGGCCCCGAGGGCAAGCCGGGCAAGACGGTCGTCCTGCAGACCTCCGTCCTGCGCAGAGCGCCCTTCCCCGACGGCGGCAAGCGCCACGAGATCGAGCTGCAGACGACGAAGGGCAGGACGCTCGTCGGCAGAGGCGCGGTGCGCGCGCGCACGATCCGCGTCCGGCTCGCCGAGGGCCACACGACGCGCCTGCGCGGCGTGTACCTGCTGAAGGTCGGCGAGCAGCCGGCGAAGCGCGTGCGGGTGCTGTAGGGATGCCGGCCGCCGCGACCGCACTCGCCCTGCTCGCCGCCTCGGGGGCGACGCACGGCTCGACGACGATCGCCTTCGACGGGGCGCTCGCCAGAAGCCTGCGGGAGCAGGGCGTGGCGGTCGCGCGGCAGGCCGTGCTGCCGGTCGCCGGCGGCAGGCTCGGCAACGGCGCCGCGCTTGCGCTGCGCGGCAGACTGACGCTGCGGGCGGGATCCGGGAGATCCGCCCGCCGCGTCACGTTCACTGCCTGGCGCGCGCAGGTGCGCAGCAGACAGGCGACGCTCAGCGCGTTCGCCATCGGCAGACGGCGGACCGTGATGAGCGCCGCCGTACCGGCGAGAAAGCTCACGCTCAGCAGCACGACCGGTGCGGTGGAGCTGCGCCGCGTCGAGCTGCGGCTCACGCGCACCGGCGCGCGCTTCCTGCGCACGCGCCTCGACCTCGCGAGACTTTCGGCAGGGGTGCTCGGAACGCTGCGCGTGGCGGCGAGACTCGGCGGTGCGGCGGGCGGCGGCAGAGGCGGCGGGCCCGGCGGCGGTGGCGGCGGAGGGGGAGGAGAAGGCGGCCCCACGCCGCCGCCGGGCTGCACGCCAGGCTTCGGCAGCGGCCCGATCGAGCCCGCGCCGGCGCCGCTCACGCGACCGGTGGGCGCGGCCGACGTGACGTCCGCCACGCTCACGTGGCGCCCCCGCTCGTCGTTCATCCAGTACGTGGCCAGCGGCGAGGGCGCAACCGCCTCCGAGGGCGCAACCGCGGGCCCCGAGGAAGTCGTCGTCGGCAACCCGGCGAGACTCGTCTACTCGTTCGGCTTCGAGCTGAAGCCGGGAAGTTGGTTCCACGCCGGCAGCGGCACGGCCGGCCTGCTCGCGCGGGGGACGGTCCGCTTCCGCTACAGCGGCCACGGCATCGACATCAGGGTCAAGGATCCGGAGATCGAGATCGACGGCTCGAGATCGCGCGCGATCTTCACCTTCGTCGGCGAGGACTGCACGGTCATCACGAACGTGCGAGGCGTGATGCTCGACCTCGCTCCGGGGGCGCCAACCGGCACGCCGCCGAGCTACGACTACGGCCAGATCCCGGCCACGATCACCGACGCCGGCTCCTCGATGTTCTCCGGCTTCTACCTGCCCGGCGACGCGTGGGGCTCGTTCGCCGTCGCCTTCACGAGCGGGCCGTGAAGCCGTCGCTC
>DATHEP010000208.1:0-7452 GCA_035318525.1 Conexibacter sp. | reverse complement strand
ACCCACTCGGAGCGGTTCTCGTCGAACAGATCGTGGAGACCGCCCCAGGCGGTCCACTTCGCCAGCGCCTCGCGATCCTGCTCCGTCGCCGGACGGCCCTCGGCGTCGAGCTGCTTCAGCGTCCGCATGGCAGCGAGGTTTCCCGCCACCCGTGCTCTCGGGTCGGACGGCGCCTCGACCGGAGCGGGTGCGGCCGGCTCGGGTGGTTGAGTCGGCGGCGGCGGCGGCTCGGCCGGCTCCTCTGCCGGCTCGGCGGCCTGCTCTTGTCTCGCTGCCGGCTCTGGTGGCTCGGCTGCCTTCGTCGGCGGTTCCGCCGGTCTCGGCAGCGGTTCGGCTGGCTTTGCTGGCGGTTCGGCCGGTCTTGCCGGCGCCGCGGCCGGTCTTGCCGACGGCTCGGCCTCGCGGCCGGGGACGAGGCGCTCGAGCAGTCTCGCGACCTGAGCCGAGGTGGTGCCGCGCGCGGGATCGGCGTGGACGCGGACCCGCTCGCCGGGCTTGGCCGCGGGATCGGCGGCGAGCCGTCCGAGGACGTGGCCGAGGCGTTTCGCGAAGTAGCCGTTGATCGAGACCTCCTGGCCGTCGACCGTCTGCGAATGCACCGCGAGCCAGTCCGCGCGCGCCGCCGCGGCGCCGTCCTCGCGGCGGCGGAACAGCAGCAGGTCGGTGGCGTGGTCAGTCCCGTCGATCGAGGGCAGACGCACCGCGCCGACGAGGTCGGCGAGGTCCTGCATGTCCCCGCGGACGGCGGCGCTGCTCGCGTCGAGCACGGCGCTCGTCGCGAGCAGCGCGATCATGCCGCCGGGCGCCGTCAGCGCGAGCGCCTTGAGGATGAAGTGGTTGTGCGCGCTGTGCCCGTCGGGGTTGTGCTCGCGGTCGTACAGCATCCCGTCTGCGAACGGCACGTATCCGACGGCGGCGACGAAGTGCCCGCGGGGGTAGCGCAGGGCAGCGAACGACTCGTTCCGGATCCGCGCGCTGGCCTTAGGTTCACGCGCGCGCGCGAGGGCGGCGACCTCGGCGTCCGCCTCGATGCTGATCACCTTCGCGCCCCGGGGCGCGAATTCGAGGAACATCGCATCGCCGATCAGCCCGGCGCCGAGCCCGAGCACCTTGCCGCGGCCGAGGCCATGCCGCGTCAGCCCGTTCCAGATCTCCTGGACGAGGCCGTCGTTGGCGTCGCCGGCGGTCGCCCCGGTCGTTGCGGGCAGCTCGTCGATGCGTGGCGGACTGGTCGGCGCCGGGGCCGTCGCCCCTGCGGTAGCGGGCGTCTCGACCGGGGGGAGCGGTTGAGGCGGTTGAACCGGCGGGGGCGGCGGCGTCGGCGGCTCCGGGCGGTCCGGTTCCGGCGCCGGGCGGTCGGGTTGCGGAGCCGGCTCGAGCTCCGGCGCCCGCTCCTGTGAGCGTGCGATCTGCTCCAGCAGCGCTTCGAACTGGTCGGCGAAGGTGCCGCGCGCCGGGTCGAGCGCGACGCGGAGCCGGCGCTGACCGTCGGGGTCGACCTTGGCTGTGAGCGGTCCCATGGCGTGGTCGCCGTGATGCGTCGCGAAGTACGCGTTGACCGTCATGCTCCGGCCGTCGATCCGCCGGGTGACGGTGTGGATCCAGTTGGCCGGCTCGACGTCGGCGCCCGGCTCGCGGCGGCGGAAGATGAGCAGGTCGGTCACGACGTCGGTGCCGGGCGTCTCGCGATGGGCGGAGTTGGGCATGCGGACGGCGCCGACAAGCTCGGCGAGGTCGTGCATGTCCTCTCGCGCGTGCGTGTCGGGGTTGTCGAGCGTGCCGCGCGTTGTGATCAGCGCGACCAAGCCACCCGGGCGCGTGACCCGCAGCGACTTGATGATGTAGTGCTCGTGGACCAGGTGCCGACGCGGGTTGTGCGTGGGATCGTGCAGCCGCACCAACGCGAAGGGCACGCTCCCGACGACGGCGTCGAAGCGGTTCTCGGGCAGGTAGGTCTTGACGAACGGCTCGGTGTTGGTGGCCGCGCGCGGGTGGAGGATCTTCATGATCGCCGCGGTCGTGCGATCGCACTCGGTGCCGCCGACCTGCACGCCCGCCGGCGCGTGCTCGACGAAGGCGGTCGTCGTGACGATCGGCTCGAGCACGCGGTCGCCCTCGAAGCCGAGCCGTTCCAGCGCCTTCCAGATCTGCTCGGCGTGCACGCGCTCGACGTGGTGCTCGGTCGCCGCGCTCTGACGGGCCGCCTCGTAGCCGTCCAGCTCCAGCAGCCCGAGCAGCTCGGCGCGCTCGGCTGCCCACTCGGCGCGCTGCTCGTCGAACGGCGCTGACAGGCCGCCCCAGGCGGTCCACTGCGCCAGCACCTCGCGCTCCTGCTCCGTCGGCGGGCGGCGCTCGGCGTCGAGCTGCTTGAGCGTCCGGAGGGCGGCGAGGTTCGCCGCCACCTGCGCTCTCGCGTCGGACGGCATCTCGACCGGTGCGGGTGGGGTCACGACCGGCTGGGACGCTTGAGCCGGCGGAGGAGCCGGCGTGTCCGCCGGCGGCGTCAGCCCTCCGGTTCCGGAATCAGCACCTGCTCCCGCAACACCACTTCCTCCGCCTGCAGCCGCGCCATGTTCAGACGACCCACCTTCTGCAGGTACTCCTCCTGCGGCAGGTCCGGCCCCGCCAGTCGGTCCGCCAGCTCCTGGATCTCCAGCTCCACTCGCTCCCCCAGCTCCGTGAAGAAGCTCTCCGGGTCCGGGATCGCCGCGAAGCGTCTCGGGTCGTGCTTGCTCCAGTGGCGCTGGGCCAGGATTCCGTACCAGTTCATCGGGCTGTGCCTCCGCTGTGATCGTAGGTGCCTGCTCGCGCGTCTGCTCGCGCACGGGCGCGATCCGCTCCAACGCCGCCGTCAGCTCGGCCGTCGTCTGGGACGGGTCGGCCTCGACGCGCAGCATCCGGCTCGGATGGGCGTCGGCGTCGACCGCGAGCCGTCCGAGGATCTGCTGCTTGCCGCGTCTCGTGAAGTAGTCGTTGATCGCGACCTGCTGGCCGTCGATCGTCTGCGGCCGGGACGCGACCCAGTCAAGCGACGCCGGCGCAACGCCTGCCTCGCGGCGGCGGAAGATCAGCAGGTCGGTGACGACGTCGGGCCCTGCCCGGCCGCCGGCGTCGGCGGGCATTCGCACCGCGCCGACGAGGTCGGCGAGGAACGCCATCTCCGTGCGCGCGGCCGCATTGAGGTTGTCGAGCGTGGCGTGGCTGGTGACGAGCGCGACGAGTCCGCCGGGGCGCGCGAGCGCCAGCGACTTGAGCACGAAGTGGTCGTGCATCGGGTAGCGGCCGCGGTTGTGCTTGAGGTCGTGCAGCCGCGTGTTGGCGATCGGCACGCTGCCGACGACGGCGTCGAAGTGCCCGTCCTCGAACGGCGTCTCGGAGAACGACTCGGTGCGGATCTCCGCCTGGGGATGGAGGAGACGGGCGAGCATCGCGGTCGCCGGCTCCACCTCGACGCCGGTCATCTGCGCGTTCGGCGGTGCGAGCTCGAGGAACGTGCCGGAGCCGACGCTTGGCTCGAGCACGCGGCGGTCCTCGAAGCCGCGGCCGTCCTCGAAGCCGAGCCGCTCCATCGCCTGCCAGATCAGCTCGGCGTGCGCGCGGTCGGTGGCGTAGGCGTTCTTCACCGTCGTGCGGGCGGCGGCATAGGCTCTTCTGCCGAGCAGGGCCTTCAGCTCGGCTCGCGCCTCCGCCCAATCCCGCCGCGACTCGTCGAACACCTCCGGGACGGCGCCCAGGCCCGGGCTGTCGCGCAGCACCGCGCGCTCCTCTTCGGTCGGGGCGCGCTCGGGATCCTGGCGGCGCTCCACCGCGATCGCGCGGACCACGCGCAGGGCCGCGAGGTTCGCCGCCATCAGCGAGCGGGGGTCGTCGGGGTCCGCCGTCGGCCACTGCAGCGGCTCGCGCGGAGCGGGCGGCTGCGGAGCGGCCGGCTCGGCTCGCGGTCCCCCCCACTCCAGCTCCAGCGAGAGCTGCCCGCGCTCGTCCTCCGGCCGAGGTGATGTGGATGCCATCGCCAAGGCAATGTCTCCAGGCGCGCGCAGCGCCCCTCTGCGTTTGCCTGCTTCCAGGATCCCCGAAGGGGTTGGGGGGCTGCCGGGCCGTGCGTACGGTGGCTCGCGAATGCGAGGACGTGACGATGTGCCGGATGTGCGCCCGAGGCCGGTGGCTCTCCTGCTCGCGCTGCTCCTGTGCGCAGCCTTCGCGGCTGCTTACCTCGCCGCGCCAGCAGCAGCCACCGACAACGACCCGTGCGGCAGAGATCCCGTCGTCATCCCGGGCTGGCCCGAGGCGGCGCACCCCTGCCCGCTGACGTGGCCGCTGGCGCCGAACAACTGGGTGCCCGTCTACCAGGCGCCCGTGCCCAACCCCTACGGACAGGCACCGCCCAACCCGGCCGGCTGGCTGCGCGGGACGACGGGCAAGTACTTCTTCTGTCAGCAGCTCTGGACCGCGGCGATGTACTACCACCCGCGCGGCTGGCGCAACAACTGGTGGGCGCTGACGCTCGACGACGACGGCCGCAGAGGCTGGGTGCCCGAGGTCTTCTTCAAGGGCGGGGACGACGACGAGCCCGACTACGGCCTGCCGCAGTGCGGGTCCGGTCAGCTGCCGCCGGGGCCCAAGCCGGTGCCGCCGCCGCCGGGACAGGTGCCGCCGAGCCCGCTCCCGCCCGACCCCGAGCCGGCCCTCCCCGCGGCGTGCGACCCGACGGACTCGGTGCGCGACCTGCGCCTGCGAGCCGGTCTCTCGCGAGTCCGCTCGGGCCCCACGCGCGGCGTGCTGGTCGCTCGCTACGGCCGCACGCTGCAGGTGCGCGGGAAGCTGCTCGGGCGCGACGGCTCGCCACTGCAGGGCGCGTCCGTGTGCGTTGCCGCACGCGAGCCCGGCGCCGGCGCGAGCAGCAGCGCCTCGCACGACACCGTGGTGACGGATGCCCGTGGGCGCTTCTCGTACGCGCTCAAGCCGGGCCCGTCGCGTCGCGTGTGGCTCGTGCACCGCTCGGGCCAGGGCGTCGCCGCTGACAGCGTGATCGTGCGCGTGCGGGCGAAGCTGCGGCTGCGCGTCTCCAAGCGCTCGGCGCGCACCGGGCAGAGCGTCGACTTCATCGGCCGTGCGATCGGCCGCCCGCTGCGCCAGCGGCTGCTGGTCGAGCTGCAGGCGCGGCGCGGCCCCGGCTGGCAGACCTTCGCGACGACGCGCGCCGACCGTGGCGGTGAGTTCCGCTACCGCTATCGCTTCACGCGCACCGTCGGCACGTTCACCTACCAGATCCGTGCGCGGGTTCCGGGACAGCCCGGCTACCCCTATGCCGCCGGCGGCTCGGGGGCCGTGTCGGTGCGCGTCACGGGCTGAGGTGGAGCCTCGCAGATGGTTGGTTCCGCGCGCTGGGGTCGCCGGGCGATGTTCGGACGCACTGTCCTGCCCAAGGGTCGCAGGACGACCACAGGGCAGGACAGCTCGCTGAAAACCCGACCATCCAGCGGCTCGCAGATTCGGGGGGGCGCGATCGCCCGTCCGCGACATGGAGCGGTTGACGGCAACCGAATTGCGAGGCGAATGAGATGGGTGTGTTCCGACAGCAGCGCTTCGACGTACGAGACGAGGAGCTGCCCTGGGAGACCGGAAGCGGCGTCGCCGAGGCCGAGCCCGAGCTCGAGGCCGAGCCCGCGCTCGACGACGACGCCGAGGCCGCTCTGCGGTCACGGGTCGCTGCTCGGCGGCCGGTGCGCGCCACCCGCGCCGTCGCGTTCACCGCGATGTCGCTCGGGCTCGCGTTCGCGGTGCCCGTGCTGCTCCAGGCCGGCTCGGCCGAGCAAAGCGAGCACCAGGAGCGAGCCGAGCGTCTCGGCGAGGACCGCCGCGACCCGGATCGCACTCAGTCGCCAGCGCCGAGGAGTGACGCGGTGGTGGTCAACGACGAGGCAGTGGTGAGCGACGTGGCGGCGCGCGAGCGCCGGGCGGGGCGCAGCCGCCCCGCCTCGCACCGCCCGGCCCGGAGCGAGTCGCGCGCCCGCCCCCGTCCGACCCCGGCCCCGGCCCCGGCGCGCAGGAAGCGGCCGGCGCCCACCCCGGCGCCTGCTCCGGCTCCTGCCCCGGCTCCCGCCCCGGCGCCGGCCCCCCCGCCGGCTCCCGCCCCGGCGCCTGCTCCGGCTCCGGCCCCCGCGCCCGCGCCCGCTCCGGCCCCCGCGCCTCCGCCTGCCCCGACGCCCCGCGGCGAGTTCGGACTCGAGCCATGAGCGACCGGACGCTCAACGACGCCGTCGGGCGCACCACACGCTCGGGGCGCGGCGTGCGCCTGCAAGCGCGCGCGCCGCGCATCGTCTTCCTCGGACTGATCGTGATCCTCTCGATCACAGGGCTGCGCACGATCTTCGAGCCCGGGGCCGAGCCGGCCGCCGCCGTGCGGGTGGAGCAGCGCGGCGACGACGTCGCGGCGCAGACGTTCGCCGAGGGCTTCGTGCGCGCGTACCTCACCTGGGACGCGGCCGACCCGGCGGAGCGCGAGCGGCAGCTCGCCCGCTTCCTGCCGTCGACGCTCGCCGCCGACGGCGGGCTCGAGCCGGGTGACGACCGCGACCAGGAGGTCCTCTGGACCGCCGTCGCCGACGCGCGCACCGACGGCAGCCGCACGGTCGTGACGGTCGTCGCACAGACGAGCGCCGACGTCCTGCACGTGAGCGTCCCGGTGCAGCGCGACCAGCGCGGCTTCCTCCACGTGGGCGCCTACCCGGCGCTCGTGGGTCCGCCGGCGATCGACCGCGACCCGTCGGTCGTGACCGAGGATCCGGTCGAGGACGAGAAGCTGATCGCGGTCGCCGAGCGCGCGCTCACCAACTACCTGGCGCGCGAGCAGACGAACCTGCTGGCGGACCTGACGCCCGACGCGGTCGTGTCACTGCCCGTCGATGAGCTCGACGTCAGTCAATTCAACGACGCCACGTGGGTGAAGCAAAACCGCCGCATGGCAATCGAGCTGGAAGCCCAGGACGCAGAGGGGAGCGCGTGGACGTTGCGCTACGAGCTCGAGGTTCGCAAGCACGACCGCTGGTACGTGCAGTCACTGCACGTCGATCCAATTACCGAAGGAGATGGATGATGTCACGCACCGTGTACCGGGTGATCATGCCGGTGCTCGTCAGCATGCTGATGCTCGGCGTCTTCGCGACGTCGGCGTATGCGGAGAGCAAGGTCGGCCGGAACCTGGGCAGAGAGCTGACTTCCGTGGCTCAGGGACTCGTCTTCGCCGTGCTGGTGATCACGAGCGTCCCGATGTTCATGAACAAGCTGTGGACGCAGTTCTTCTGCCTCACTGCCGCGGCGCTGCCGATCGGTGGGTTTGCGTTCGCTCCGGATGCCATGATCGCGATCATCAGAGACTTCGCCGGGGCGATTGCTCCGTGAGGCTGGCATGAACGACACGAGCCGTCTCCAGATTCGCAGCTATCGCGTCTG
>DATHEP010000207.1:0-3697 GCA_035318525.1 Conexibacter sp. | reverse complement strand
TGCTCGCCGAGATCGGGCTCGAGCGCGGCGACGTCTTCATCGCCAACGTGCTCAAGTGCCGCCCGCCCGGCAACCGCGACCCGCGCCCGCAGGAGATCGAGGCCTGCCGCGACTACCTGCACCGCCAGGTGGACCTGATCGAGCCGCGCGTCATCTGCACGCTCGGCAACTTCTCGACGAAGCTGCTGCGCGGCGACCCGACGGGCATCTCACGCCTGCACGGCCAGCCGGAGGTGCACGTCCTCGGCCACCGTGCCGTACGGCTGTATCCGATCTACCATCCCGCGGCCGCGCTCTACACGCCGAGCATGCTGGAGACGCTGCGCACGGACTTCGCGCGCCTGCCCGAGCTGCTGGCGACCGATCCGCCGCCGCAGCCAGAGCGCGGCGAGGCCGAGGAGATCGAGCCGCTGCCCGAGCTCGAACCCGTGCCGGAGCCGGCGGAGCCCCTCGCGACGGAGCCTGCGCCCGCCGCCGAGGCCGAGGCGTCGGCGAGCGCCGACCAGCTCGACCTCTTCAGCTAGCGGCAACTAGCGCAGCGGTTGCCGCGAGAAGGCGAGCGCGAGCGCGACGGCGGCGGCGAGCGCCTGGATCGCGAGCACGATCGCGGCGAAGCCGTCGGGCGTGTCCGGCGCGACGGTCAGCAGCAGCACGGGCTCGGCGAGCGCGATCGCCCCGAGTGGCAGCAGGAAGGCGGTCCGTCGCAGCGCGAGCAGGTACTGGATCGCGAGGTAGGTGACGGCCAGCAGGGTGAAGGCGACTCCCAGCGGCAGCAGCGCGTCGACTGCCAGCAGGCGCTCGGGGCCGAACGCCAGCTCGAGCAGCTGATGCCCGCCGAAGGCGAAGATCGCCAGCACCGGCAACGCGCACACGAGCACGATCCCCAGGGCACGCAACAGCACCGGACGCGTGTCCTGCCCCTCGGCGTGGCGCCGGGAGGTCTCCGGCACGAGATAGAAGCCGGCGCCCATCGCCACCCACACGAGCACCTTCGCGGCGACCGCCGTTGCGCCGTAGGAGCTGGCGACGTCGGTCGAGAAGCGGTGCTTGCCGGCGATGATGTCGATGTTCTGCAGCAGCGCGACGATGACGAGACCGGCGATCGGCGTCGTCGCGCCCGCGACGTGGTCGCGCAGGCGCCGGGCGGGTGGCGCGTTCGCCTTCGGCGTGCCGGTCCGGCGGCGCAGCTCCGCGCCGCAGTAGACCGCGACGACGATCAGCGACAGCGGCGTGCCGAGGAAGGCGCCCGTCACGCCGAGCCCGGCGGCCGCCAGACCGCCGCCGAGCAGCAACCGCGCGATCTGCTCGCCGACGAGGCTGACGCCGACCGCCCGGTAGTCGCCGACGCCCTGCAGCCCGCCGCGCAGCAGCGACAGCAGCAGCCACAGCACGCCGGCGGGCGGGCCGATCGCGGCCGCCCACTCCTGCTCGACGCCGACGGCCGCCGCGATCGGTGCGCGCAGGGCGAACGACGCGACCGCGACGGCGATCGTCAGCAGCAGCAGGGAGCGCGTCCAGCCGCGCAGCGTCGCGGCGAGCGCGGGGCCGCTGCCGAGCTGGCCGAGGACGGCGTCGCGCGCCGTTGCGACCTGCAGTGCCTGTCCGGCGACGGACAGGATCAGGAAGAACGAGATGAGCGCGGCGAGCGAGCCGTAGTCCTCCAGCAGACGCGCGAAGACGACCGTCGTGCCGAGCGCCACGACGTTGTTGGCGATCATCGCCCCGGCGAGCCCGCCGGCTCTGCCGACGTCGGACGAGCGCAGCGCGGCGAGGCGGGCGCGCAGCCCGCCGGATCCGCCGCCCTGCTGCGCCCCGGACGCGTCGGCCATCGCCGCGCGTACGGTACCGTCCGGCCCCGATGCGCCCCCGCGCCCCGCTGCCGACCGGCGTCCACCGCACGAGCGGTCCGGCGGAGACGGAGGCGCTCGCGGCGCGCCTCGCGGCTGCGCTCGAGCCGGGCGACGTGGTGCTGGTCTCAGGCGAGCTGGGCGCCGGCAAGACGACGTTCGTGCGCGGCGCGTGCCGCGCGCTGGGGGTCGGCGGCCGCGTGACGAGCCCGACCTTCACGATCGGGCGCCGCTACGAGGGCCCTGTGCCGATTTCGCACCTCGACCTCTACCGCCTCGGCGACCTCGCCGACGAGGACCCCGCGCTGCTCGCCGACTACCTCGCGCCCGACCGGATCGCGTTCGTCGAGTGGCCGCAGGCGGCGAAGGGCTTCGTCACCGAGATCGCCGCGACGGTGCGGATCGCGCACCGCGGCGGGGACACGCGTGAGCTGACGATCTCGCCGGGGTCGGAGCCCGCGTCGCCGGGAAGCGCGTTCGCGGTCTGACCCGTCAGCGGCGCCGCGCGCAGTGCGTGCGCCCGCCGCGCACGCCGAACTCGACGCTGAAGGTGGCGCGCAGGCGCCAGGCGCGGAAGCCGCGGTAGGGCGTGCCGCGGGCGACGCCTATGCCGGCATCGCGGAAGCGGCGGCTGAGGAGGTTGTGGCGGTGGCTCGGGCTCTTCATCCACGAGCGCACGACCCACGCGGGACGCGCGGCGGCGGCGACGCCCCACGCGATGTTCTCGCCGACGGCCCAGCGGGCCGAGCGTGGCGCGTAGCCGGAGTGGCGCGCGCGGCGGCCTGGATCCCAGCCGTTCGGCGTGACGTGGGCGAAGTAGCGGCGGCGGACCATGTCGTGCGCGTGGCGCGAGGCGACGCGGTGCAGGCAGCGGTTCACGCTCAACGGTCGCAGCCCGAAGCGCGCTCGTGCGCGGTTCATCAGGCACAGCAGCCGCCGTCTCGTGCGCAGCATGCTGCGGCGCGCGCGCAGCACGCCGCGGGCGGGCGCGCAGCCGCGCAGCGCGGCGCGTGCGCTCGGCGCGGGGGCGACGTGCCCCCGCACGCCCGGCGCACGGACGGGTGCGGACAAGGTCGCGGTCGCGTCTACGAACGTCCCTTGTGCCCTGCTCGCGCGGTCCGGCGGCGCCGCTTGCGCCGTGGTCTCGAGGCATGGCAGCGCCAACAGCACCACCGCGGCCAGCAGGCCGAGGGCGGAGCGGTCGAGGCGGGGGGACGTCGTGCGGGACAGCGGAAGCTGGCTCGCCATCATCGGGGCGGCACCCTATGCGATCGGTCGGCTGTCACGTCACACCGTGCGCGTTCGTCGCGGCTCCGATCTCCGCATATTGCGAGTTTCCTGACGACTGCCGCTGCGCCGCATGCACGCTCCGCATACGCGACGATGCGCGGCGTGCACGTGCTCGCGTTCGACACCGCGACGCCCGCGACGAGCGTCGCGCTCATGCTGCCGAGCGGCGAGCTGCTCACGCGCCGGCACGAGCCGCAGGCGGGCGGGCGGCCGGGACACGTGGCCGAGGTGCTGCCGCTCGCGGTCGCGCTGCTGGCCGAGGCCGGGATCGGCTGGTCGACGCTCGACCGGCTGGCCGTCGGCGTCGGCCCGGGGACGTTCACCGGGCTGCGGATCGGCGTCGCGACCGCTCGTGCGCTCGCGCAGGCGCGGGACCTCCCGCTCGTCCCGGTCTCGACGCTGCGCGCGCTGGCCGCCGGCGCCACCGGCGACGCGGCCGCGGCGGCGACGACGCTCGCCGTGCTCGACGCCCGCCGCGGGGAGGCGTTCGCCGCCGCCTGGGTCCCGGAGGCGGCGCTCGATCCAGCCGCACCGCCGCTGCTCGAGCCCGCTGCGTTGGA
>DATHEP010000206.1:0-2726 GCA_035318525.1 Conexibacter sp. | reverse complement strand
TCTCGCTCGTGAAGATCGCGCCCATGTCCTGAAGGCGGCGCTTGAGCGAGACGTAGTTCTCGACGATCCCGTTGACGACGACGTGGACGCGGTCGGCCGTGTCGAAGTGCGGGTGCGCGTTTGACTCCGTGACGCGGCCGTGGGTCGCCCAGCGCGTGTGGCCGATGCCAGTGCCCGGCTCGGCGAGCGCGACGCTCGTCACCGGGTGGGTGGGATCCGATCTCGCGGGCTCGGCGGCGAGCGCGCCGCGCAGCGCGTCGAGGTTGCCGACGGCGCGCACGGAGTCGATCGCGTCGCCGTTCAGGACGGAGATGCCAGCGCTGTCGTAGCCGCGGTACTCGAGCTTCTCGAGGCCGGCGAGCAACTGCTCACGGACCGGTCGGGCGCCGACGTAGCCGACGATGCCGCACATTGGAACCTCCGTGGGGGCGGGCAGACAGCCTAGACGAACGAGCGATGCGACCGGGAGTGGTCCCGGACGCCCCGGACGGGTCGCCTACCGAGCGGTTTCGACAGCGGCCGCCTCGGCCCTCTCGACGAGGCGGGCGCAGACGGCGTCGGCTTCGTCGACGCTCGGCGCCTCGACCATCACGCGCAGCAGCGGCTCGGTCCCGGAGGCGCGCACGAGCACGCGGCCACGCCCGGCGAGCGCCTCCTGCTCGCGCTCGATCGCCACCGCCATGTCCTCGCCGGCAGCCGCGCGCTCCACGGCCGCCCGGTCGGGCAGGCGCACGTTCACGAGCTTCTGCGGCAGCTTCTCCATCGCGTGACGATCGGCGAGGTCGCCGCCTGCAAGCGCCTCGAGCGTCAGCAGCGCGCTTGCGATCCCGTCGCCGGAGGGCGCGAAGCCGAGCTCGACGATGTGACCGGACTGCTCGCCGCCGAGCGACCAGCCGTGCTCGCGCAGCGCTTCCAGCACGTAGCGGTCGCCGACCGGCGTGGTCGCGACGTCGACACCGGCAGCGCGCATCGCGGTGTGGAAGCCGTAGTTCGTCATCACCGTGACGGCGACGCCGTCGCCCGGCAGGCGACCTTGGGCGCGCAGGTGCAGCGCCGCCAGCGCGATCAGCTCGTCGCCGTCGACGACCGCGCCGTTGCGATCGACCGCCAGCACGCGGTCGCCGTCGCCGTCGAACGCGAAGCCGGCGTCGTGCCCGCCCGCACGCAGCACCTCGGCGAGCGCCTCCACGTGCGTCGAGCCGCAGCCGTCGTTGATGTTGCGCCCGTCCGGGTCGTTGGCGAGCACGTCGACATGGGCGCCGAGGCGGCGGAAGATCTCCGGCGCAGCCTTGTGGGTGGCGCCGTTCGCGCAGTCGAGCAGGATCCGCCGGCCGGACAGGTCGAGCCCGGCGAAGCGCACGTGCAGCTCGCGCAGGTAGTCCTCGTGTGTCCCGTGGAGCGCCGTGACGCCGCCGGGATCACGTCTGCTGCCGTCGGCCGCCCCCGGCGCCTCCAGCAGCGCCTCGATCTCCTCCTCGACGCCGTCGGACAGCTTGTCGCCGTCAGCGCCGAAGAACTTCACGCCGTTGTCACGCCACGGGTTGTGCGAGGCCGACAACACGACGCCGAGGTCAAAGCCGTAGCGGCGGATAAGCAGCGGCGCGGCGGGCGTCGGCAGCACACCGCCGAGCAGCGCGAGGCCGCCGGCAGCGGCGACGCCGGCCGCGACTGCCGCCTCCAGCATCTCGCCCGACGCGCGCGTGTCGCGGATCACCAGCACGCGCGGCGACTCGCCGGCCGGCTTGCCGTTCGCGGCGCGGGTCGTCGCAGCGCGGCCGAGCGCAAGCGTCAGCTCAGCCGTCAGGAACTCGCCCGCGACGCCGCGGACGCCGTCCGTGCCGAAGAGCCGCCGGGCCACGGAGGGAAAACTAGCGCTTCGAGAACTGCGGCCGCTTGCGGGCCTTCTTGAGGCCCGCCTTCTTGCGCTCCTTCGCGCGCGCGTCGCGCGTGAGGAAGCCGCGGCGCTTGAGCTCGCCGCGCAGGTTCGGGTCGGCCTCCAGCAGGGCGCGGGAGACGCCGTGACGCAGCGCACCGGCCTGCGCTGAGACGCCGCCCCCATGCAGCTTCGCGATCACGTCCATGCGAGCCTCGTATCCGACCGTCTCGAGCGGCTGCCGGATGTTGCGCTGCAGCGTGGGCCGCGGGAAGAACTCCTCGAGCGACTTGCCGTTGATGCGGTACTCGCCGGTGCCGGGCTTGAGCGTGACGCGCGCGACCGCGGTCTTGCGCTTGCCCGTCGCCATGTAGCGCGCGCCGCTGGCGAGCGAGATCGCCGCGCCGGAGATCGGCTTCGCCTCCGACTCGTCGTCGCCGTCGCTCGTCTCCGCGACGGGCTCGCCGTACTCGTCGTACTCGGTGACCTGGGCGCCGAGCGCGTCGCCGCCCTCGGGCACGATGTCGGGGATGAGGTCCGCACCAGGGATCTCCGGCTTCACGCGGGGCTGCTCCTCGACAAGCTCCTCGTCAGCGGCGGGCGCCTCGGCAGCGGGAGCCTCCGCGGGAGCGGGCTCGGCGACGGGCGCCGGCTGCTCGGCGGCGGGCGCCTCGGCAGCGGGGGCCTCCGCAGGAGCGGGCTCGGCGACGGGCGCCGGCTCCTCAGCGACGGGCTCCTCGGAAGCAGCGGGCTCCTCGGCAGCAGCGGGCTCCTCGGCAGCAGCGGGCTCCTCGGCAGCAGCGGGCTGCTCAGCCTCTGCGGCCGGCTGCTCCTCCTCCGCCACGGGAGCGGG
>DATHEP010000205.1:0-3320 GCA_035318525.1 Conexibacter sp. | reverse complement strand
CCGCGCTGCGCAGCGCGCTGTCGGTCCACGCCGACCGCGGCTCGCTTGCCGTCTTCGACGCGACGAGCTTCGGCGAGACGCCCTCGACCAAGCAGGCGGCGAAGCTGCTGCAGGACTGGGGCCAGCCGCTCGCGACGCTCGTGCTGCTCGACGGCGACGAGTCGACCGCCGGCCTGTCGTTCCGCAACATGTGGCGCGTGATCGCGATGCCGGCGGAGGACGCCGGCGTCGCCGACCTCATCGGAGCCGCCTCGCTGCTGGTCTCAGAGGCCGCGCTGGAGCAGCTGACCGCCCGTGCCAACGGCGAGCAGGCCGAGACGGCCGAGGAGGTCGCGGCGTAATGGACGCGAGCCAGATCGTCATCCGCCCCGTCGTCTCGGAGAAGAGCTTCGTGCAGGCCGAGATCGGCAAGTACACCTTCCGCGTCCACGAGGACGCGCACAAGACGCAGATCCGCCAGGCGATCGAGCAGCTCTTCGAGGTGAAGGTCGTGAACGTGCGCACCGTCTCCGTCAAGAGCAAGCCGAAGCGCCGCGGGCTGTACGCCGGCCGCACGCGCAAGTGGAAGAAGGCGATCGTGCAGCTTCAGCCGGGCGACTCGATTCCGATCTTCCAAGGCCTGGAGGGCGTTGAGTAATGGCCATCCGCAAGCCGAAGCCGACGAGCCCGGGCCGGCGCTTCGTCACCTATCCCGACTTCGCCGAGATCACGCGCAGCGAGCCGGAGAAGTCGCTCACCGAGGGGCTGAAGAAGTCCGGCGGGCGCAACGCGCACGGCCGCAAGACGTCCCGCCACCGCGGCGGCGGCGCCAAGCGGCTCTACCGCAAGATCGACTTCAAGCGCACGAAGGACGGCGTGCCGGCGAAGGTCGCGCACATTGAGTACGACCCGAACCGCTCGGCGTACATCGCGCTGCTGCACTACGTCGACGGCGAGAAGCGCTACATCCTCGCGCCGCAGCGGCTGACGGTCGGCATGACCGTCGAGAGCGGCCCGACGGCGGAGATCCGCGTCGGCAACTGCCTCCCGCTCGAGAGCATCCCGGCCGGCACCGTGGTGCACAACGTCGAGCTGACGCCCGGTCGCGGCGGCCAGATGGCGCGCTCCGCCGGCAACGGCATCCAGCTGCTCGCGAAGGACGGCGGCATGGTCACGCTCCGCCTCCCGTCCGGCGAGATGCGCATGGTGCGCGCCGAGTGCCGCGCGACGATCGGGACGGTCGGCAACGCCGACCACCAGAACGTCAAGATCGGCAAGGCGGGCCGCAAGCGCCACCTCGGCGTGCGTCCGCAGACGCGCGGCACCGCGATGAACCCCGTCGACCACCCGCATGGCGGTGGCGAGGGTTCTACGACGCCGGGTCGCCACCCGGTGACGCCGTGGGGCGTGCCCACGCTTGGGTATCGCACGCGCAAGAAGCGCAAGGCGTCCGACCGCTACATCGTCCGAGGCCGCCGTCGCGGCAAGAAGCGTTGAGGAACGACTAGATGAGCCGCTCCAGCAAGAAGGGCCCGTTCGTCGAGGAGCGCCTGATGGCGCGGATCGAGAGAATGAACGCGGCCAACACGAAGCAGATGGTCAAGACCTGGTCGCGCACGTCGACGATCTTCCCCGACATGGTCGGGCACACGATCGCAGTGCACGACGGCCGTAGACACGTCCCGGTCTTCATCAGCGAGTCGATGGTGGGACACAAGCTCGGCGAGTTCGCGCCGACGCGCATGTACCGCGGCCACGCCCAGACCGGCAAGCGCCGCTAGCACGAGACTTCCATGGCAGACGAGAGAGACACTCCCGAGACGACCGAGCCCGAGGCGAGAGCCGAGGCGACGCCCAGACGCGCTCCCAGAGCCGCGGCGAGAAGAGCTGCGAGAAGAGCCGCGGCCGCCGGCGAGGGCGACGACGCCCCGAGAGCCAGAGCGAGAAGAGCGTCGAGAGCGAGAGCGGCCGACGCTCCCGCCGACGCGGACGCCCCCGCTAAGGACGACGCGACGGCGAGACCCGCCCGCAGAGCGGCGAGAGCGCAGCCGCGCAGACGCGAGGCCACCGAGGCGCCCGCGCGCCCGGTGCTCGTGCGCGCCCAGGCCAGATACGTCCGCTCGTCCGCGCGCAAGGCGCGGCTCGTCTGCGACCACATCCGCGGCAAGTCGGTCGAGGAGGCCCGCGCCATCCTCGCCTTCACGCCGCGCGCGGTGGCGCGCGACTGGAGCAAGGTGCTCGAGTCCGCCGTCGCCAACGCCGAGCACAACAACGAGCTCGACGGCGAGGACCTGATCGTCAAGGTGGCGCACGCCGACGAAGGTCCGACGCTCAAGCGGTTCCGGCCGCGCGCGATGGGTCGCGCGACGCCGATCCGCAAGCGCACCAGCCACCTCACGATCCTGCTCGCCCCGAAGGAGTAACCGACAGCATGGGACAAAAGGTTCATCCCGAGTCGCTCCGCGTGGGCTACATCCACGACTGGAAGGCGAACTGGTTCAACGAGAAGAACTTCTCGGACTACCTGTTCGAGGACATCCAGATCCGCAGACACATCATCGGGCGCCTCTCGCACGCCGGTCTGTCCGACATCACGATTCGCAAGAACGCGAACGAGGTCGAGGTCAACATCAACACGGCCCGTCCGGGCATCGTGATCGGCAAGTCGGGCTCCGAGGTCGACGCGCTGCGCCGTGACCTGCACAAGATCACCAACAAGCAGGTCAAGGTCAACATCCTCGAGATCAAGCGGCCCGAGCTGGACGCGCGCCTCGTCGCGCAGTCGATCGCCGAGCAGCTGCAGAACCGCGTCGCCTTCCGTCGCGCGATGAAGCGCGCGCTCACGAGCGCCATGCGCTCCGGTGCGAAGGGCGTCAAGGTCCAGGTCTCCGGCCGCCTCGGCGGCGCCGAGATGGCTCGCACCGAGGGCTACTCGGACGGCCGCGTCCCGCTGCACACGCTGCGCGCGGACATCGACTACGGCTTCCACGAGGCGAGAACGACGTTCGGCCGCATCGGCGTCAAGTGCTGGATCAACAAGGGCGAGATCATGCCCGAGGGCTACACCGGCGCCGACCTCACGCAGATGGACGAGCCGCCCGCCCAGCCCGACCGCGGTCGGCGTGGCGAGCGCGGCGACGGTCGCGGCGGCGGAGGTGCCGGCGGTGGCCGTGGCCGTGGTGGCCAGGGCGGCGGCGGTGGCGGTCGCGGCGGCGGACCCGGTGGCCCGGGCGGTCGTGGCGGCGGTCCGGGCGGACCCGGTGGTCGCGGTGGCGGTCCTGGTGGCCGTGGCGGCGGCGGTGGCGGTGGCGGGCAGGGCGGGTTCGGTGGCCGCGGTGGCG
>DATHEP010000204.1:0-6545 GCA_035318525.1 Conexibacter sp. | reverse complement strand
CCGACGCGATCGAGGGACAGGTCCCGCGCGACTACGCCGCGCTGCTCGGCATCACCTCGCTCGTCTGCACGCCGCTCGCGGCGGCCGGGCACCAGTACGGGATCATCGCCGCCGACCGCGGCGGCGGCGACTTCGAGCTGGCGGACGGTGAGCGCCACCTGATGTGGACGCTCGGCAAGACGGCGGCGTTGGCCGCGACCGCGCGCCGCGCGACGCGCCAGCAGGAGCGCACGCGCCGCCTCGGCGAGCGCATCGACCTCGCCCGTGAGATCCACGAGCGCGTGATGCAGCGCCTGTTCGGCGTCTCGCTCGTGCTGAGCGCGCAGACGCCGCTCACCGACGAGCAGCGCGAGCGCTGTCGCACCGAGATGGTCGAGGCGCTCGCCGACCTGCGCTCCGCGCTCGAGCGGCCGCTCGCGCCGGTCGCGATCGAGACGGGCACGACGCTGCGCGCCGAGATCGCCCGTCTGTCGCGCGAGAGCGGCCTGCCGGTGACGCTCTCGTGGCCGGAGGGCGTGGAGGTGCCGCGCCGCCTGGAGGGCGTCGCGCAATCGGTGCTCGCGGAGGCGCTGCGCAACGCGGCGAAGCACGCCGCGCCGGAGCGGGTGGACGTGTCGGTCGCGCGTGACGTCGACACCTTCTCGCTGGAGATCCGCAACGACGGCGTGAACGAGGCCGGCTCGCCCGGCGCCGGCAGCGGGATGGGGCTGCGGCTCGCCGCGTTCGACGCGCTCGCCCATGGCGGCTTCGTCGAGTTCGGAGCAGACAAGGCGTCGTCGCCGCCCGGATGGCGCGTGCGCCTCGTCGTGCCGGTGGGCGAGGAGGCCGCGGCGACGCCGCCGTCGGCGCGAGAGGACGCGGAGTGAACGAGGAGCGCCGTCTGCGCGTGCTCGTCGTCGACGACCACGACGTCGTCCACTGGGGCTTCCGGCAGCTGCTCGGCGAGCAGTCGTGGGTCGAGCGCTGCCTCGCCGCGCGCAACGCGGCCGAGGCGATGGAGATGACGAAGCGCTACCGGCCGCACGTCGCGCTCGTCGACCTGTTCCTCGGCAGCGAGTCCGGCGCCGACATCTGCGAGTCGATCCGCTCCAGCTCGCCCGAGACGCGCGTGCTGCTGATCTCCGGCGCCGGACGCATCTCGCCGCAGGCCGCGAGAGCGGCGGGCGCGTCCGGCTTCGTCTCGAAGGACTGGGGTGCGCACGACGTCGCGATGGCGGTGCGGATGGTCGGGCTCGGCATGACGATGTTCCCACCGCAGTCCGAGCAGCCGGCGACGCTGCTGTCGCAGCGTGAGAAGGAGGTGCTCGCACTGATCGCGACCGGCTCGACCAACCGCGAGATCGCCGCCGAGCTCTACCTCTCGCCGCATACGGTCAAGGAGCACACGAGTGCGCTGTACCGCAAGCTGAAGGCGCGCAACCGCGCCGAGGCGGTGCAACGGGCACAGCGCATCGGGCTCCTCGGCTGACCCTGGCGGCGCCCGCATCCCGCCAGGCTGCGTCCTCGCCGGTTCACGTGCGAAGCACGCTTCACCGGCTGCGTCCTTGCCTGGCGGGCGCGGGCATCCGCCAGGGCACGCCGCTGAAAGCTGAACTCCTCCCCGCTCGCCATAACGCCCCCCGCCGGTTCCTGGCTGGCCCCCCAGGCGGGGGGAGCGGGGTGGCGGAGGCCTTTCCCCCTGTAGGCGCGGGACGCACCCTGGGCCGGAGTGACCGAGGTGTCCGCCACCGCACTCCTCTTCCCGGGTCAGGGAAGCCAGACCGCCGAGATGCGCGACGAGGTCGCGGCGGCGCGTCCTGACCTGCTGGCGCTCGCCTGCGAGGTCGTCGGCGACGACCCGTTCGCGCGCGTCGACGACGGCACGCGCTTCGCGCAGCCGGCGATCTACTGCGCCAGCGTCGTCGGCTTCGAGCGCCTGCGCGGCGCGGGCGTCAGCGCCGCCTTCCACGCCGGTCACTCGCTCGGCGAGGTCGCCGCGCTCGTGGCGGCGGACATGCTGAGCGCGGAGGACGGCCTGCGGCTCGTCGCGACGCGCGGCCGTCTGATGCAGGAGTCGGGCGAGCGCGCCGGCGACGGCTCGATGCTCGCGCTGCTCGGCAAGGGCGCTGCCGACCACGCTGCGGGCATCGCCGCCGCGGCCGGGCTGACGGTCGCCAACGACAACGCGCCCAACCAGGTCGTGCTGTCGGGAGACCGGGGCGCCTTCGCGGCCGCCGGCGAGGCGGCGAGCGGTCAGGGACTGCGCGCGGTGCCGCTGCCCGTCATGGGCGCCTTCCACTCGCCGGCGATGGCCGCCGCGCGCCCCGAGCTGGAGGAGGCGCTCGCTCAGATCGACTTCCGCGCGCCGGCGCACGGTGTCACCGTCGTCAGCTCGATCACGACCGTGCCGTTCGACGACCTGCGCGCACGCCTCGCCGATGCGCTCACGCAGCCGGTCCGCTGGCGCGAGACGCTGCTCGCACTGCGCGCGCACGGCGTCGAGCGCTTCGTCGAGACCGGTCCCGGCCGCGTCCTGACCGGGCTTGCGAGGCGCACCGTCCCGGACGCCGAGACGGTCGCGGCCGAGCAGCTGGAGGGCGTCGGTGCCTGAGGACGCGCTGCTCCAACCGGCCGCGGGCGCCGCGCCGGCGGCGCATGCGCTTGCAGCCGCCCGCACGGCCCGCGGCGCGGCCGTGCTGTCCGTCGGCGCGAGCCTGCCGCGGCGCGCCGTCTCGAACGAGGAGATCGCCGCGCGCATCGGCAAGACGGACGAGTGGATCTACACGCGCACCGGCATCCGCGAGCGCCGTCACGCGGGGCCGGAGGAGCGGCTCGTCGCCATTGCCGGCGCCGCGAGCCGTGATGCGCTGGAGCGCGCCGGCATTGCCGCCGCCGAGCTCGACCTGGTGGTGGTGGGCACGCTCACCGCCGACGACCGCATGCCGAACGCCGCCGCCGCGCTCGCCCACGAGCTGGGCGCCGCCGGCGCCGCGACGATCGAGATCAACGCGGCCTGCAGCGGCTTCCTCACCGCGCTGTCGGTCGCGACCGCGCAGGTCGAGGCGGGACGTGCCGAGCGCGCGCTCGTCGTCGGCGCCGACTTCATCAGCCGCATCACCGACCCGGACTCGAAGCTGACGGCGATGCTGTTCGCCGACGGGGCGGGGGCCGTCGTGCTCGGGGCGACGCCGGCCGGCGCCGGGCGGATCGGGCCAGTCCTGCTCAGGGCGGACGCGACGTCGCCCGAGTACCTGTACCTCGGCAATGCCGACGGCAGCACGATCGAGATGGACGGTCACGAGACGTTCAAGCACGCCGTCAACCGCATGGCCGAGATCACGCGCGAGGTGGTCGACGCGGCGGGGCTGACGCTCGGCGAGATCGACCTGTTCGTCTACCACCAGGCCAACGCGCGGATCGTCAAGGCCGTCGGCGAGCGGCTCGAGCTGGACGAGGCGCGCGTGGTCGACTGCATCGAGCGGATCGGCAACATGTCGGCCGCGTCGGTCCCGTACGCGCTCGACGTTGCACGGCAGGACGGGCGGCTGCGCGACGGCGCGCGCGTCTTGATGTCGGCCTTCGGCGGCGGCTTCACGTGGGGCGGCGCGGTCGTGGAATGGGGGCCGGCGAATGGCTGAGCAGGCCGCGGCGCCTCGCGAGGGTTGTGCGTTCGTGACCGGCGCCTCGCGCGGCATCGGCGCCGCGATCGCGCGCGGGCTGGCGGCCGACGGCTGGGCCGTCGGCGTGGGCTACAACAGCTCGTCGGACGCTGCCGCGAAGGTCGTCGCGGAGATCGAGTCGACCGGCGGGCGCGCGCTCGCGCTCGGCGGAGACGTCGTCGACAGGGAGCGCGTCGACGCGCACTTCTCCACGCTCGAGGAGGCCTTCGGCCCGGTGCTCGTGCTCGTCAACAACGCCGGCGTGCGCGCCGACGGCCTCGCGCCGCAGATCTGCGACGGCGACTGGGATCTCGTGCTCGACACGAACCTGACGGCCGCCTTCCGCACGACGCGCCGGGCGATCCCGCCGATGCTGCGCCGGCGCCAGGGGCGCATCGTCAACATCGCCTCGGTCGTCGGCCTGCGTGCGAACCCGGGGCAGGCGAACTACGCCGCCTCGAAGGCCGGTCTGATCGCGATGACGAAGACCGTCGCGGCCGAGGTCGCGCGCCGCAACGTGACGGTGAACGCGGTCGCGCCGGGCCTGATCGCAACCGACATGACCGCTGACCTCAACGGCGACCTGCTGGGCGCGGTGCCCGCGCGCCGCACCGGCACGCCGGACGAGGTCGCCGCCTGCGTCCGCTTCCTCGTGTCCGACGCCGCGTCCTACGTGACCGGCGCCGTCCTGTCCGTCGACGGCGGCATGTCCGCCTAGCCCGACCCGAACCCGATCCCAAGGAGCCCCACCCACATGGCAGCCACCACCCCCGAGGCCGTCGAGGCGCGCATCGTCGAGGCGCTCGCGTCGTTCGGTCCCGACATCGAGCAAGTCACGCGCGAGGCGACGTTCGAGGAGCTCGACATCGACTCGCTCGACCTCGTCGAGCTGGCGCAGATCGTCGAGGACGACTACGGCGTCGAGCTCAAGGGCGACGACATGAAGAACCTCAAGACGGTCGGCGACGCGATCGAGCTCGTGGTGGCGCGCTCCTCGTGACCCGCCGTCGCGTCGTCATCACGGGCGTCGGTGCCGTCACCCCGCTGGGTGTCGGTGCCGACGTGCTGCTGCGACGCTGGGTCGCAGGCGAGGTCGGCATCGCCGACGGCGAGGGCGCGTGCCGCGACTTCGTCGCCGAGGACCACCTCTCGAAGAAGGAGATCCGCCGCGCCGACCGCTTCGCGCACTTCGCGATGACGGCCGGCGACGAGGCGCTCGCGGCGGCCGGCTGGGCCGACGAGCTGCCGTACGCGCCGGAGCGCATCTCGTGCGTGCTGGCGACCGGCATCGGCGGCCTCGGCTCGCTCGAGGCACAGCACGACCTGCTGCGCGACAGCGGGCCGAAGGCCGTCTCGCCGCTGTCGGTCCCGCTGTTCATGCCGAACGCCGGGGCCGGCACGCTGTCGATGCGCTACGGCCTGCGCGGCCAGTCGTTCTCGGTCGCCTCCGCTTGCGCCGCCGGCTCCCACGCGATCGGCGTCGCCACGCGGATCATCCAGTACGGCGACGCCGACGCCGTGTTGACCGGGGGCGGCGAGGCAACCTTGACGCCGCTCGCCCGCGCTTCGTTCGAGGCCGCCGGCGCGCTGTCGCCGAGCGGCATCTCGCGCCCGTTCGACGAGCGCCGCGACGGCTTCGTGATGGGCGAGGGCGCTGGCATCCTGCTGCTTGAGGACGCCGAGCGCGCGGCCGAGCGGGGCGCGACCGTGCTCGCCGAGGTGCGCGGCTACGGCTCGACCTCCGACGCCTTCCACCTGACCGCGCCCGAGCCCGAGGGCAGACATGCCGCGGAGGCGATCCGCCTCGCGCTCGCCGACGCGGGCGTCGCGGCGGACGCGATCGACTACGTCAACGCGCACGGCACCTCGACGCCGATCAACGACGCGTCCGAGACGCTCGCGATCAAGCTCGCACTGGGCGACGAGCTCGCGCACGCGACGCCGGTCTCCTCGACGAAGTCCTCGATCGGGCACCTGCTCGGCGCCGCCGGCGCCGTCGAGGCGATCGCGACCGCGATGGCGCTGCGCGAGCGCATGCTGCCGCCGACGGTCGGCCTGGACCAGCCCGACCCGGCCCTGGACCTGGACTACGTCCCGCTGACCGCGCGGCCGTTCACGCCGAGAGGCGAGCGGCCGCTCGCGCTGTCGAACTCGTTCGGGTTCGGCGGTCACAACGTCGTGCTCTGTCTGGAGGGGGCTTCATGAGCGTCACAACCGCACCTGTGGAAACCGCGCGCGAGCGCCTGACGCCGCTGGAGCGGCTCGAGCTGTTGTGCGACTCTGGCTCGCTGGAGGTGATCCGCTCGGGCGTGATGTCGCAGCGGATCGGCGCGCGCGCCCGCGCGGGCGACGGCGTCGTCGGCGCGCTCGGGCGCGTCGATGGGCGACCGGTCGCCTGCTACGCCCAGGACGTGTCGTTCCTCGGCGGCTCGCTCGGCGGGGCGCAGGCAGACACGATCCATCGTGTGCTGCAGCTCGCCGGCCGCTCGCGCGTGCCGGTCGTCGGCTTCATCGAGTCGGGCGGCGCGCGCATGCAGGAAGGGACGGCGGCGCTCGGCGGCTACGGGCGCATCTTCCGCCAGAACGTCGCGCTGTCGGGCGTCGTGCCGCAGATCTCGATCATCGGCGGCCTGTCGGCCGGCGGCGGCTGCTACTCGCCGGCGCTCACGGACTTCGTCGTCATGACGCAGGACGCGGCGATGTTCCTGACCGGACCGGCAGTGGTGAGAGACGTGATGGGCGAGGACGTCAGCGCCGCGTCGCTCGGCGGGCACAAGGTGCACGAGCGCAACGGCGTCTGTGACCTCGTCGTGCAGGACGATCGCGCGGCCGCACGGCTCTCGCGCCAGCTGCTGTCGTACATGCCGCAGCACAGTGCGGCCGGGTTGCCGCGCACGCTCGCGGTCG